>NZ_QAJS01000012.1:0-73637 GCF_003852595.1 Aquitalea sp. FJL05 | reverse complement strand
TAAAGAGCGGTGCAGGTCGCTGCGTTTCGTTTCCGTCGCTGCGTTGTCTGCTGAGGAGGCGAACTATACCGCCGCAGCCTGTCCTCGTCAACACTGTGTGCGAAGAAAAGTGCATTATTTTGCAGAAAACAAGGCAAGTATTTGATTTTAAATAAAACAGCAAATCATTACCTAGTAGAAGAAAGATGCAAGCATTGGAAGTCTTGCACTTGGCTCATGATAATAGCCGCTTCCTAACATTTGCTTTGACCCGCCATATGTCTGTCCCCACCTGGATTTTTGATCTCGATGACACGCTGCATCAGGCGAGCCTGGGCATTTTTGCCCATATCAGTCGCATGATGAATTTGTATATGGAGCGGCATCTTGCCATGACGGAGGAGGAGGCCCGGCGGCTGAGACTGCAATACTGGCATCGTTATGGTGCAACGCTGCAGGGTTTGGTACGCCACCATGACGTGGATGCCCGGCATTTCCTGCAGGAAACACATTTGCTGGATGAGCTATATCGCTGGCTGGTATGGGAACCGGCACTGGGGACGACCTTGCGCACTTTGCCTGGCCGCAAGATCGTGCTCTCCAATGGCCCACAACACTATATAGAGGGGCTGCTGCATAGAATGCATATCCGCCACCAGTTTGCTGCCTGTTATGGCATGGAGAAAATGCGCTTCCAGCCGAAACCGGATCGGCGTGGCTTTCGCTGCATGCTGCAGGCCGAGCGACTCGATCCGGCGCGCTGCATCATGGTGGAGGATTCACTAGCCAATCTGTACGCAGCAAAATCATTGGGCATGCGTACCGTGTGGGTCAGCCGGCAATCACGCAAACCGGCGTTTGTCGATGTGCGGGTCAGCAAGCTGAGTCAGTTGCTGCGGCAACGCTGGTAGGGGTCGCCGCAGTTGATCGCAATGGATTTACCAGCGGCCTTCGAAGAAGAAACGACGATAGCGCTCTACCCATGATGCAATTTGGTGGCCATTATCTTCCAGCCACTGCGGGTTGTAGTAACTATTAAGATAGCGATTGCCATCATCGCAGATCAGCGTCACTACCGAGCCGTGCCGGCCATTACGCACCATATCGCTGACCAGTTCACACACGCCGAACAGGTTGGTGCCAGTGGAGCCACCACACTTGCGGCCCATGACCTGCTCCAGGAAATGAATAGCGGCATAGCTGGCCACATTGGGCACGCGGATGACCTTGTCGATAACGGTGGGGATGAACGATGGTTCGACGCGGGGGCGGCCAATGCCTTCAACACCGGAACCGCCTTCGCAGCGACAGTCGCTGTTGCCGCTGTAGTAACTATCGAAAAATACCGAATTTTCCGGATCGACAACGCAGATCTGCGTCGTCAGCTTCTGATAGCGTACGTAGCGACCAAATGTGGCCGATGTACCACCGGTACCTGCCCCGCAGACAATCCACTCCGGCACTGGATTCGCTTCCAGTTCCATCTGTTTGAAAATGGTATCGGCAATATTGTTGTTACCACGCCAGTCGGTGGCTCGTTCGGCATAGGTGAACTGGTCCATGTAATGGCCATTCAACTCCTGCGCCAAACGTCGGGATTCTTCATAGATGGTGGCCGGATCGTCCACCAGATGGCAACGGCCGCCATAGAATTCGATGGAACGAATCTTCTCCGCCGAGGTGCCACGCGGCATCACCGCAATAAAAGGCAGGCCCAGCAAGCGTGCGAAATAAGCTTCGGACACTGCCGTACTGCCACTGGATGCTTCGATGATGGTGGTGTTGTAGCGGATCCAGCCATTACACAAGCCGTACAGGAACAGCGAGCGCGCCAGTCGGTGCTTGAGGCTGCCGGTGGGATGGGTGGATTCGTCCTTGAAATACAGCTGGATTTGCGGCAGAGCCGGAATCTGCAGCGGTATCAGGTGGGTGTCACTAGAGCGATTGAAATCTGCCTCGATTTTACGCACTGCCGTACTAGACCAACTACTCATGCCTTATCTCCTGGATTTATAAATTTAGAATACAATATTCTATTGCCAGAAAATAAAAAAGCGCCTCGATTTCGAGGCGCTTTCTTGAGGCCAGACAAGTTGCTTAGAACTTGGTGCCGATACCGATGCCGTAAACCCACGGATTGATCTTCAGGGTGCCCAGATCGGAACCACCCATGCGAGCCTTGGTTTTGATGTCGATCTTTTTCACGTCGAAGTTGATGAACAGGTTCTTGCTGATGGCAACGTCAGCACCAACTTGAGCGGCCAGGCCCCAGCTGTTCTGATCGATGTCAACAGCCGTACCACCTACATTCAGACCGTTGCTGTAGAAGCGGGTGTAGTTCACACCAAGACCAACATACGGACGGAAGGTCGCTTCCGGCATGAAATGGTATTGCAGGGTCAGGGTCGGCGGCAGAACAGAAACCTTACCCAAAGAAGTACCGCCATTGATCGTCAGCTCGTGACGGGAAGTACCCAGAATCAGTTCAGCACCAATGTTATTGGTGATCATGTAGGTGAAGTCCAGTTCCGGCACGGTATCGGACTTCACATCGGTGTGAATGGCGGACAGGGTGCTATCAGCACTGACATCCGGATTCACGTTGATCACACGGAAACGGGCCAGGATATCGCCTTGAGCAGCGAAGGCGCTAGCGGAAATCAGACCGATGGCCGCAGCCAGAGCAAGCTTTTTCATTTGTATTCTCCAAGAGTGTAGGCAAGTTCACGGTCTTGGGCTTCTACCGTAATTGACTTTCTAATAGGTCGGCAGTAGCTTGCGACGTTCAAGCGGAGGTTAACCAAACCTTCCGGTCAAAACTTTGCTTAAGATCATGAAACAGTCATGAAATATGCCGACCTGCGGGACTTTGTTGCTCAATTGGAACAGCAAGGCGAATTGAAAAGAATCAGCCTTCCGGTTTCGCCACATCTGGAGATGACAGAGATTGGCGACCGGGTACTGAAAGCGGCTGGCCCCGCCCTGCTGTTCGAACAACCCCGGCACGATACGCAGACTTACCACATGCCGGTACTGGCCAATCTGTTTGGCACGCCCAAGCGGGTCGCCATGGGCATGGGAGCCAGCGACGTAATGCAGTTGCGTGAAATCGGCAAGACCCTGGCCTACCTGAAAGAGCCGGAACCACCCAAGGGGCTGAAGGAAGCCTGGGACAAGCTGCCACTGCTCAAGCAGGTGCTGTCCATGGCCCCCAAAGTGATCAGCAAAGCCCCTTGCCAGCAGATTGTCTGGGAGGAGGATGAGGTTGATCTGTCACGCCTGCCCATCCAGCATTGTTGGCCGGGCGATGTTGCCCCACTGATTACCTGGGGACTCACCGTTACCCGTGGGCCGAACAAGAAGCGGCAGAACCTGGGCATCTATCGCCAGCAAGTCATCGGTAAAAACCGGGTGATCATGCGCTGGCTGGCCCATCGCGGCGGTGCACTGGATTACCGTGAATTTCGCCAACAGCATCCTGACCAGCCCTATCCGGTGGCCGTGGTACTGGGCTGTGATCCGGCGACCATTCTGGGCGCAGTCACTCCGGTGCCGGATACCTTGTCCGAATACCAGTTTGCCGGGCTGTTGCGTGGCAGCCGTACCGAGTTGGTGAAGTGCATCGGCTCTGATCTGCAAGTGCCGGCGCGGGCCGAGATTGTGCTGGAAGGCCATATTCATCCTGATGACATGGCCCTGGAAGGCCCTTATGGCGACCATACCGGCTATTACAACGAGCAGGACTATTTCCCGGTATTCACCATCGACCGCATCACCATGCGCGAAAACCCGATCTACCACAGCACCTATACCGGCAAACCGCCAGATGAGCCGGCTGTGCTGGGGGTGGCGCTGAATGAGGTGTTTGTTCCCATTTTGCAAAAGCAGTTTCCGGAGATTGTTGACTTTTACCTGCCGCCGGAAGGCTGTAGCTATCGCATGGCGGTGGTCAGCATCAAAAAACAATACCCCGGCCATGCCAAGCGCGTGATGATGGGCTGCTGGAGTTTCCTGCGCCAGTTCATGTATACCAAGTTCATCATTGTGGTGGACGATGATGTGGATTGCCGCGACTGGAAGGAAGTGATGTGGGCCATCACCACCCGCATGGATCCAGTGCGCGATACCACGCTGATCGAGCATACCCCCATCGACTATCTGGACTTCGCGAGCCCGGTATCCGGCCTCGGCGGCAAGATGGGGCTGGATGCCACCAACAAGATGCCGGGAGAAACCAATCGTGAATGGGGGGTGCCCATCGTGATGGATGAAACGGTAAAACAGAAGGTCGACAGCCTCTGGCAGCAATTGGGGCTGTAACGATTGCCGCTGCAGCCGCTATTTTCCTGCCGCCCGGCAATGCCTGTTATCATCGCCACGTCTTTTTGTAAGGAGTCATCATGTCCGATCTGCACAACCCCAACTCCACCCAGCGCCTGAAGCGTCTGAACCATCGTCAGCGCAAGAAAATGCGTGTTGGCGAATACCGCGAGCTGGGTTTTCACCTGATCGCCACCATCGCCAAGGGTGTTGATACCGATGCGCTGCTGGACGACTGGCTCAACTGCATCGACGATACCGCCATCAGCTTCGGTGGCCATTTCGATGGTAATGAAAAGCTGGAAGGTGTGGTTTTCCCGGTGGGTGAAGTAGCCATTACCGAAGAAATCCGCAGCAAGCTGGTAGCCTGGCTGCAAGCACGCAGCGAAGTATCCAATGTGGAAGCCGGTGACCTGATCGATCTGTGGCATAGCGCCTGATTGTGCGGTACCGATAAAAAAACCGGCCTTGAGCCGGTTTTTTTACATCTATTCAAGCCGCCACATCCCTACGATCAGGACAGCTTGCGAAACACCCGGTAGCCGACATATAGCCAGGTTTCCCTGACCAGGAATTTGACCTTGTTGCTCCAGCTGACATAACGACTGGACTCCGTAGGAGCTGGCGCAGCAGCCATGCCCAGGTCATGTGCCATCAGTACTGCGCGCCGCATATGCAGTGGATCGCTCACCAGCAGAAAGGAGCGTATGCCAAACGGTGCCGCCAGTTTGTGGGCGTTTTCCAGATTCTGCCAAGTGGTGCGCGACTCGTTTTCCGCCAGCATGGCGGTCATCGGCACCCCCTGGCGCAAGGCGAACTCGCGGCCGACATCGGCCTCGGTGGGATAGCCGGGCTCCGGAGTACCTCCGGTAAACACAATCCAGCGCACCCGGCCTTGCTTGTAAAGCGTCACCGCGTGGTTGATGCGCTCGCGCAGCACGGGCGAAGGCTTGCTGCCCCAGGCCGCGGCACCCAGTACCAGTGCGGCATCAGCCGGCTGCGTGGCGGGCTCATCGGCATAACGGGCAATGCCCCAGGCCATGTAGCCAAAGCCCAGCAGCACCAGCAGCACGGCCAGCAAGAAACCTTTGAGCATCAGACGCAGATAAAGCATGAACCTTGGGCGCAGGAGGAGGGAAAGCCTGATTGTAACGCCGTTGGCCTAGGGATGGCAGCCATTGGCTACCAGGCAAGCGGCAGTCGCGGACGGGACAGGAGCCGTCGCAGGCCTGAAAACAGCTGCAACCGACCTATTTTTCCAGTTCCCAGATGGCAGCCTGCAGTGACTCCATACGGCTGCTCAATGCCTGCTGCGCATCGTCCAGCGCCTTGTTATAGATCTGCCGGCCTATCTTGGCGGCGACAAAATCCAGCAGGAACTGGGCATCAAACTGGCCGACGTCAAGATTCAGCTGGGTGGCCAGATAATCTTGCAGCTCGGGAGCCAATTGTTGCAGTTGCTGCTGGCTGAGCATGGATTGGCTGGACATGGCGGGACTCTCTGAATGCGTAAAGAGCGGCATTGTGCCCTGCCCAGCAGCGACTGCAAAGCCATTCGCACCGCCACGGCCGCACAATCAGCGCGACAGGGCGCGCCCGATATCGACCAGGCCGTGCAGGCAGGCCTCGCCGGTACGCTGCTGCAAGCGCTGCCCCAGGGTATACAGCTGGCAGGGGTCGTGTTGTGGCGCAGGCAACTGGCTGCACAGCTGCAATTGCACCTCGCCATGGTCATGCAGCAGGGTGATGGCATCAGAACAGGAACGGCGTAGCAAGCGGGACAGCTTGTCCGGCAAGGGCGCCGGGCTGCACAACACGTGACCGGTATGGAAGGTGGCCGCACGCAATACTTCTTGCTGGCAACGCCATTGCGCGCTGAAGCTGCTTAGCCAGCGGGGGCTGTTCTCCAGCCACCAGATGAGGGCTTGTGTCATGTTCCACTCCTTTTTGTGCAATGCACAATACACTTATACATCCAGCCCTCCCTCGGCACAAGCCAGCAAAAAAAAATGGCCGGGTAAATACCCGGCCAACACAGGAAAGTCGGTACCGGACAAGTACCGACAGCAGAACACCTTTTAAGACAAGCAGCGCGGCTGGGTCAGGGCTTCCGGCTGCAATGCCTCATCCAGTTGGGCGCGCTGCATCAGCCCGCGCTCCAGCACGATATCGTAGACACTGCCACCGGTAGCGTGCGCTTCGGCAGCCACGGCGGTAGCTGCGGCGTAACCGATGATGGGATTGAGTGCGGTCACCAAGCCAATAGAGTTGAGTACGTCTGCGCGCAGCTTGGCTTCGTTGGCGGTAATGCCCTTGACGCAATGCTCGGTGAGCGTGGTGCAGGCATTGGCCAGATGGCGCACGCTGCGGAACATGCTATAGGCGATGACCGGCTCGAAAGCATTCAGCTGCAGCTGGCCACCTTCCGCGGCCATGGTGATGGTCATGTCGTTGCCGATGACTTCAAAGGCCACCTGGTTGACCACTTCCGGAATCACCGGATTGACCTTGCCCGGCATGATGGACGAGCCTGCCTGACGGGCCGGCAGATTGATGTCGCCAATGCCAGCGCGCGGCCCGGAGGACAGCAGGCGCAAGTCGTTGCAGGTTTTGGACAGTTTGACCGCCACACGCTTGAGCACACCGGACAGCTGCACAAAAGCGCCGCAGTCCTGGGTGGCTTCGATCAGATTGGGCGCGGTCATCAGCTTGAGGCCGGTCAGTTCGGACAGGTGCAGGCACACCAGCCGGGCGTAATCCGGGTGGGCAGTGATGCCGGTGCCGATGGCAGTGGCACCCAGATTGATTTCCAGCATCAGCGCACGGGCTTCGCTCAGGCGCTGCTCATCTTCACCCAGCATCACAGCATAGGTCTGGAACTCTTGTCCCAGCGTCATCGGTACTGCGTCTTGCAGCTGGGTCCGGCCCATCTTCAAGACATTTTTGAATTCATCCGCCTTGGCCGCAAAGGCTTCGCGCAACACGAACATGGTGCGTTGCAGGCGCAGTACACCCCAGTAAGTGGCCAGGCGCAGCGCGGTGGGATACACGTCATTGGTACTCTGACTCATGTTGACGTGTTCGTTGGGATGCAGCTTGTCGTATTCGCCCTTGGCATGGCCCAACAGCTCCAGCGCGCGGTTGGCGATGACTTCATTGGCATTCATATTGGTGGAAGTCCCTGCCCCACCTTGAATCACATCCACCACGAACTGCTCGTGCAGCTTGCCATCCACCAGTTCGTCGCAGGCATCGACAATAGCCTGGGCGCGTACACCATCCAGCAGCCCCAGATCACGATTGGCCTGGGCAGCCGCTTTCTTGATCTGCGCCAGTGCGATGATCAGGTCGCCATAGCTGGCAATGGTCTGACCGGTAATGGGGAAGTTTTCCACCGCGCGCAGGGTGTGGACACCCCAGTAGGCAGCAGCCGGAACGGCGCGATCGCCAAGCAGGTCGTGTTCGATACGTGTGGACATGCAGAAACCCTTGTCGATGGTCTCCGCCAGCGCGGAGTGATGGGGGCAGACTGTAGGCTGCCAGCCAGCGGCTTGGCCAATTCCGATTCGCAATCAGTCCATGCAAATTTTGCATAACCATGGAAAATACCCGGCCAGAGTGCGGGCTGGCCAGCCAAAACAGCAGGTCCACCAGCTGGGTGGCGGGCGTTTTGCTCAGACAGGGCTGCCCGTAATACGGCTTGGTATATCGCGGGAGCAGCCCTCGCAGGAACTGACGCAGGCTTCAGCGTGCTTGCTGATAGCTGACATCGCCGGCGTTGAGCAGCTGGTACTGGCCATTCTGATAGCGCAGCAGGGTGATGCTGCTATTGGGAATATCGGTGTTCTTGGCCTGACCGGGCACAAAGATATCGAGGATGCTGAGAATGGCACCACCATGGCTGACCAGCAGCACATTGCCGCCACCCGCCGCCACGGCCTTGCTCACGACATCCTGCATGCCGGCACGCAGTCGCGCTTCGATCTGCGGATAGGTTTCCGCCCAGCCACGCGGGTCGTTATCGTGAATGGCCTGTGCAATGGCCCGATCATTCATCTTGTGGGTAAAGGCAGTCCAGTTGCCCCAGCCAGGATCGAACACCATGCCCTGCTGGCGGAACAAGGGTGTCCACATTTCGGCATCCGGCCGGCCTTCAAAACTGCCATAGTTCCATTCGCGGAAGCGCTCGTCTTCCTGCAAGGACAAGCCCTTACGCTGGCCTTGCGCCAGTACGATTCTGGCAGTGGCACGCGCCCGCCCCAGATCGCTGCTGTAGGCCGCAATGAAGGGCGTGCTGGCCAGTCCTCTGGCGGCGGCCTCCGCGCCCTTGATGCCTGCCGCGGTCAGCGGCGTGTCCGACCAGCCCTGCACCTGACTGGTGGTATTGAACAGCGTTTTGCCGTGGCGCAATAAATAGATGTCCACTACCGGTCCGCTGGCATTGCTGGGGGCGGCCAGCGCGGCCGGCCCCGACAGTACTGCCAGGCAGCACAGTATCCATTGCATAACTTTCCTGCATTTCATCTCGGCCTCTCCAGTGTTGAGCAACATCAGGGTTGGCCATGCTAGGAAAATATTCAGCCGGCAGCAGCAGGCAAGCGCCTAAAAGCGGGTGGGTTTCGTCCCGATCAATGGGGCCAATTCAGACCGGATCGGCACTGGCGGCCAGGTAATCCCAGAAGGCGTCCAGCTCGGGCCGGCTGCGCTTCTTGTCGCGGTACAGCCTCACCTCCATATCCACGCTCCAGCCCTGGTCCGCCGCCAGCACCAGCTGGCGCGAACGCAATTCGCGCTGAACCGAGCTGGTGGGCAAAAACGCCACGCCATGCCCTTCCAGCACCATGTTTTTCAGACCTTCCGCCATATCGGTTTCATAGCGTAGCGACAGGAAAGTGGGCTCCGGGGCCGCTTCCAGAATCAGGTCGGTCATCAGGCGGAAATAGGCATTACTGGCATAGCCCAGAAAGGGCAGTGGCTGGGCGGCGCTGCCGGGCAAGGCATGGCGCGGGCTGCGATCCGGCTTGCTGCGCACATAGGGACGCAACGATTCCACTCCCAAGCGCAAGCCGCTATAGCGTGGATCAGCCAAATCTACCGGCTGCTTGGGGTGGTGATAGCACATCAGCAGGTCACAGCCGCCCTCAACAAATGCCAGCAGCGCATCATGCACATTGCTGGCTTGCAGGCGGCAGGACAGCGAACCAAACCCCTGCTCCACCCTGCTTAGCCACTTGGGAAAAAACGAGAAGGACAGCGTATGCGGCACGGCCAGGCTGAGCGTGCCGGCCGGCAACGGTTGCAGGCCGCGCAGTTGGGCGCGGGTGCTGTTGATCTGCCCCAGCATCAGCACCGCCTGTTCGCGCAGCAGCTCGCCAGCCGTGGTGAGTTTCGTTGGATAAGTGGTGCGGTCGATCAGATCGGCACCAAACCAGCTTTCCAGCGACTTGATGCGACGGGAGAATGCCGGCTGGGTAAGGTGGCGTACCTCGGCCGAACGGGTAAAACTGCCGGTGTCGGCGAGTACCAGAAAATCTTCCAGCCAGCGGGTTTCCAAATGGCAGCCCTCCTTCGCCTTGTAACATTAAATATTATTTAAAATCAGCCAGCTATTCAGAATGTTCGCGACTAATTTCCGCATGATTTGATATTTTACAAGGTCGGAGAGCACATTGCCCCTACAATGCTGCAAACTCAAAACTTGTCTGACAATGAGAATCACACACACCATCTGGCGGCGGATTCTTGGCCTGCTGCCCGGCGAGATCGCCAGTAATGAAACCAGCTGGCTGTTGAGCCCACACCAGCACATGCCCTTGTTGGAGCAACGCCGCGCGCTGATGCTGGTCAATCGCGTGCGTCTGTTCGCCCTGCTGTTTGCCCTGCTCACCCCTTTGTGGATCGTGGTGGATGTCATGACCCTGCCATCCGGGCTATGGCAGATGCTGGCCACCATGCGGGTGCTGGCCACCCTGGCCTTTGTGGCGCTGGTCTTGTGGTGTCCGCAGGATGGTCAGCTATCCGGGGCCTATCGCGGCATGGCGGTATTGTTTGCCATCCCCACGCTGTTTTATATCGGCTCGCACCAGCTGATGACGCAATACCACCTGGAAGGGGTATCGGCGGCCATTGGCACGGGTTATGCCTTTCTGCCCTTTGTCTTGCTGGCGGCCTTTTCCATTTTTCCGCTCACCCTGATCGAGAATCTGGCCTTTGCCACACCGGTCTTGCTGGCTTATGCCATCGCCTGGTCGCTGGACTGGTCGGTCGCCAGCTGGCCTTCCTTCGGGGGTGAATTCTGGCTGCTGTCGCTGCTGGCGAGTGTTTCCTCACTGGCCAGCATCAGCCAGCTGGCCTTTATCATCGCCCTGGTAGGCCAGACCATCCGCGATCCGCTGACCACCGCCTTCTCGCGCCGTAGCGGTATCGAGATGCTGGAACTGCAACTGGTCAATGCCGAGCGCAACCAGATGCCGCTGGCCATCGCCTTTATCGACATTGACCACTTCAAGAGCATCAACGACCAGTTTGGTCATGCCGCTGGCGACAAAACCCTGAAACAGCTGGTGCAAAAAACACTGTCCTGTGTGCGGCGTGGCGATGTGCTGGTGCGTTGGGGTGGTGAAGAGTTTCTGCTGTTGATGCCCAATACCGACATGATCCAGGCCAGGCTGGCGCTGGACCGGCTGCGCCAGCAGGGGCTGGGCCAGCGGCCGGATGGCACGGCGCTGACCGCCAGCATCGGCCTGGCCGAGCGGCTGGCAGACAAATGCAATGTCCGCCGCCAGCTGGTGGAGCTGGCCGATGCCCGCATGTATCAAGCCAAACAGCTGGGGCGTGACCGGGTGATCAGCGACGGACTCCCGACAGCCTGACAGCCTGTTCGCGATCCAGCGAACGAAGGGGCAGACAAGGCGAAAGGGCGTAAACCGGTTCTCAGCCCTGCTGCAACACCACCCAGTCCTGGGTCGCCGGGCTGGCCCGGAATTCATGTACAACCTGCTGCATCAAGGCAAAGGCGCTGGCGGCGTCCAGTTGCTGGCAGGCCTGTGCCAGCTGCTGCATGAATTGCGCCAGTTCCGGCGCGGACAGATGGTATTCCTGCGCCCGCAGGATGCGCGGATGATCGGTGGGCAGCACGTTGTCGCCAATCAGCAGTTCTTCGTACAGCTTCTCGCCCGGACGCAAACCGGAAAAGCGGATTTCGATGTCGCCGTTCGGGTGCTTGTCATCACGCACCTCCAATCCGGACAAATGCACCATGCGCCGCGCCAGATCGGCAATCTTCACCGGCTCGCCCATATCCAGCACGAACACATCACCGCCCTCGCCCATGGCCCCGGCCTGGATCACCAGCTGGGCGGCTTCTGGAATGGTCATGAAGTAACGGGTGATGTCCGGATGGGTGACAGTCACCGGGCCACCGGCCTGAATCTGCTTCTTGAACAAGGGCACCACCGAGCCGGAACTGCCCAGCACATTGCCAAAACGCACCATGACAAAGCGGGTGCTGCTGCCACGGGCATGGCGGCCCTGCAAGGTCAGTTCGGCCAGGCGCTTGGTGGCACCCATCACATTGGTGGGACGCACCGCCTTGTCGGTGGAAATCAGCACAAAGGTATCCACACCGCAATCTTCCGCCGCCTGCGCCGTGGTGTCGGTACCGAAGGCATTGTTGAGGATACCGGCTACCGGATTGTGTTCCACCATCGGCACGTGTTTGTACGCGGCGGCGTGATAAACCGTTTCCACCTGGAAGGCGCGCATAATCTGACACAGCCGGGCATGGTCGGTGGCCGACCCCAGTACCGGCGTGCGCGGGATGGACGGTGCCAGCTGCGACAACTCGTGGTCGATGGCGTAGAGGGCGAACTCGGTCAGCTCGAACAGCACGATGCGCGCCGGATTGTTGCGGGCGATCTGCCGCACCAGCTCGGAGCCGATGGAGCCGCCGGCACCGGTCACCATCACCACCCGGCCCTGGATATTGCGCGCCAGCAGCTCGGGGCTGGGCGGCACCGGGTCACGGCCCAGCAGGTCTTCGATTTCCACTTCCTTCAGCTCTTCCACCCGCGCTTCGCCGGACACCAGATCCGCCATGCCGGGCAGGCGCTTGATGGGAATGCGCAGATGCTCCAGCGATTCCAGAATCTCGCGCTGGCGGCCACGGCTGACCGAGGGCATGGCCAGCAGGATGCAGCTGGCGGCCGTGTCTTCGATCAGCAGCGGCAGGTCGGTGGGGGCATGCACGCTGAGGCCGCGGTAGGTGCGTTTCCAGCATTCCGGATTGTCATCGACAAAGGCCATCGGCCGGTATTCCTTGCCCGCCTGCAAGGCCAGCAGCAGTTGTACCCCGGCCTGCCCGGCACCATAGATGATGACGTGTTCGCGCGGGGCATCCACCGAATCGATACGCCGCACCAGGCCGCGCAGCACAAAGCGGCTGCCACCGATATAGGCCATGGCGAACATCCAGAAGATGATGATGGACGAGCGCGGAAACGGCGCAATACGCGCCATCACGATCACCGCCGTCAGCACCAGCACCGCCAGGCTCACCCCGGTAAACACGGTGTAGACGATCTTGTCGTCCAGATACTTCAGCACCGCGCGATACAGGCCCAGTTTGACGAAGATGGGAATCACCCACAGCGGCGGCACGATGAAGATCCACAGATACGGGTCCAGCTTCGGGTCCCAGTAGCCGCCCAGGCGCAGCACCACGGCACTCCACAGGGCCAATGGCAGCAACAGGGCATCCATCAGCGCCAACAGCGCCATCTTGTTGTGACGGGAAAAGGTCAGCAGTTTGTCTAGCATGTCGTTTGGCTTTCGCGCCGGTCAGCGCAGCACGATTTTCAGCAAGGTGGCAAAGATGATGCGGATATCTTCCAGCAGGCTGTGGGTTTGCGCATAGCGCACGTAGTAGCCCAGCTTTTCCGGCAGTACCTGTTCGATATAGGCCTGCTCCGGATCGGCGGCACGACCGAGGATTTCATTTTCGTCGATCATGCGGATGGAGGCCCAGTCGGTGATGCCGGGGCGCACCGATAGCACGATGTCGCGCACATCCTCCGGGTAATGTGCCACGTACTTGGGCACTTCCGGGCGCGGGCCAACCAGGCTCATGTCGCCGAACAGCACGTCCAGCAATTGCGGCAGTTCATCCAGCTTGCTCTTGCGCAGAAAACGCCCGGCCCCGGTGACGCGGCTGTCCGCCCCCACGGTGAGCTGGCCTTGCACCTCGGTATTCACCTGCATGGTACGGAACTTGTGAATGCGGAACAGCAGGCCGCCGCGTCCTACCCGCACCTGGCGGAAAAACACCGGGCCGGGTGAGTCCAGCTTGATCCACAAGGCGACCAGCAGCAGCGGCAGCGCCAGCAGCAGCAGGCCGGCACTGGCCGCGATCAGGTCGAACAAGCGCTTGAGCAGCGGCGAACCTGCACCCGGCGGGCGGCAGCACGGCGGCAGCAAGGCCGGGGACTGGCCCAGCCCGGAGTCACGCGGCTGGCTCATGCGCCCAGAATCTCGCGAACCGCAGCGATCACGCGGGTCTGATCGTCCTCGTTCATGCGGGTGTACAGCGGCAGGGTGACTTCGGCCTCGAAGGCGGCATCAGCCACCGGGAAGGCACTGCGCGCCAATTGGTAGCCATCACGCCATACCGGCTGGCGGTGCAGCGGAATGAAGTGCACCGAGCAGCCAATGCCCTTCTCGGCCATGCGCAGGATGAAGTCGTCGCGGCTGATGCCGGCCTCCGGCTTGATACGCACCGGATACAGATGCCAGGCATGCTGGCCGGCGGCATCGGCCGGACGCGCTGGCAGGATCAGCGGCAGGTCGGCCAGTTCACGGTCGAAACGGGCGGCCATCAACTCACGCTTTTGCTGGAAGCCGGCAATTTTCTTCAACTGGTGAATGCCCATGGCCGCGGCGGTGTCCGGCATATTGTATTTGAAGCCGGGGGCGACCACTTCGTAGAACCAGGCCGGGGTCTTGGACACATAGCGGTCGAAGGCATCGCGGCTGATGCCGTGCAGACGCATGATCTTGCAGCGGGCGATGAGGTCCTTGTTCTTCGACACCACCATGCCACCCTCGCCGGTGGTCATGGTCTTGTTGGCGTAGAAGCTGAACACGGTGACATCCGAATCCAGCGTGCCGATCAGCTTGCCCTTGTAACGGGTGGGCAGCGCATGGGCGGCGTCTTCCACCACCTTCAGGCCGTGTTCGCGGGCGATGGCCAGAATCTCGTCCATCTCGCAGGCAAGGCCGGCAAAGTGTACTGGCATGATGGCGCGGGTTTTCGGCGTGATGGCAGCACGGATGGCAGCCGGGCTGATATTGAAGCTGGCCGGGTCCACATCGACACAGACCGGATCCGCCCCCAGATAACGCACCACTTCGGCGGTGGCGGTAAAGGTGTAGCTGGGGACAATCACTTCGTCACCGGGCTGGATGCCGATGGCTTCCAGCGCCAGATGCAGGCCGGCGGTGGCGGAGTTCACCGCAATGGCTTCCACGCCTTCGCCGATGAAGGCGGCAAAGTCGGCTTCGAACTGCTTGGTCTTGGGCCCAGTAGTCACCCAGCCGGAACGCAGGGCATCCACCACTTCATTGATTTCTTCTTCGCCGATATCCGGCAGGGCAAAGGGCAGGAATTTCTGTTCGCTCATTTTCGTCATCTTCAATAGGCGTCGTTGTTCATGGCTGGCAGCCGACGCATGGTTGCCAGTCGCGTATTCGGTCTTGTCAGCTACGCTTAGAGCGGCTAACAAAATAGCGTAGCGTCCCTGGGGCAAGGCGCGCCGCCGCAGACAGTACAATGAGTACGGCAAGGCGGCGCAACGCAGCAGCAGGGTTTTTGTTAGCTGCGCTTACTGGCGCGCCAGCTTGTCCGTGGCTGGCTTGTCTTTCAATGCATCGGCGGCGCGCTTGCCCAGCTTTTGCGTGGGCAGCTCCACCCAGCGGTTGATAGCCAACGCCAGGCACCAGGTCATGGCGGTGGCAGCTGCCACCAGCAGCCACCACGGCAGATTGTACTCAGCCAGCACTTCCATCAGCACATAGCCGGCATTGGAATGACACACATACCAGGCGTAACTGACGGCGGCGATACGCGCCAGCCAGGGATGGGTCCACAAGCCCGGGCGCACTACCCCCAGTACAAACAGGCTGATGCCGATCAGGTAGCTGCCGTACAGCTCCGCCGACGGCCAGTTGGTGACCCACACAAACATGGCCAACAGGCCGACAAAATGCAGCACGGTTTCCAGCTTGCCGGCCTGGCCGGTGAGATAGAAATAACACCAGCAACCGGCAAACATCAGCGGGAAATAGCACACCACCGAGGCCAGGAAATACTGGTCATAGGCCCAGAAGTGGGCCAGCTGGCCGTGCAGGCCCTGTGCATTCGGGCCACGACACAGCATGGCCACCAAGGGCAGCAGCAGCCAGATCGCCCATTTGATCCGCCGCCCGGTCAGCGCAAAGGCCGTACCCAGCAAGGCGTAAAACCACAGTTCTACCTTCAGCGTCCACATCACCGGGTCGATATTGCGTCCGCCCAGCATGTCCTGAAAGGCGATGCTGACATGGCCGATGACATCGCGCCGGGTGATATCGAATTCGTTATCCGCCAGCCAGGCGGCAATCCACAACGCCACGAGCGTCACCGCCAGCCCGGCCCAGTAGGTGGGATAAATACGGAATACCCGCGACACGGCAAAGCGCAGCCCGCCCATGCGGGTGAGCGACAAGGGAATCAGCAGGCCGGAAATCAGCAGGAACAAGCCCACCCCCACTGCGCCCAGATTGAAGGGCAGTACAAAGGATGCCCCGGCATAGCCTTCCAGCGGCTCCATATTCAGAATGTCGCTGATGCGTTCGCGGTGCTGCCAGAAGGTCTGGGTGAAATGAAACAAGATCACGCACAGGATGGCCACGCCGCGCAGGCCATCGGCAAAATCAAAACGGATATGCTGCTTGTTGCTACTCATCCCGCACTCACCTGTCTTCCGGCGTCACATTACGCCGGTCATGAAGGTTAAAACCGCTATTATCCTCGCCGTTAGGACAGGTTTGCACGGTTTTTTGTCTCTGTTCTGCCTGCTCAAACGACTGCTGCAAATCAAACTGCGCCGGATTGGCCGTGAAGACATCAGCCGGCGGAGCCTGCACCCGCTCACGGCGACGGCGCAGCTGCTTGACCAGCATTTCCAGCAAGGTAAGCGGCAAAAACAGCAACACCAACACGATCCAGCCCAGTCCATGCCAGTGCGCCAGCAGCTTCAGCCACTCCGGTGCGGGCTGACCGCCGCCGCCATGCTTGTCCCAGTAGAACATGGCACCGCAGAACAGGCCGAACCAGCCGGCCAGCAAGGCCGTCTGCAGGCGGCCCCATTGCCACCAGCTGGCCAGCGCGTAACAGCCCAGATACACCGCCAGCAGTGCCAAGGCCCACAGCGGGCCGGCATCCAGCAGCATGGCCAGCAGCACCATGCTGCAGAAGAACACGGCGACCCAGACCGCCAGCTTCAACCCCAGACGCAGCAGTTTTCCCAGCAGGCGCAACATGGCATCAACCCTTGCGCAATACCGCTTGCAGGAAACGCTGCGCCAGCACGCGGTAGTCGTGATGGGCCAGCACATACTGCCGCCCCGCCGCGCCCATGCGGCCACGCTCGTTGGGCGTCAACGCTGCCATGCGGCGTACCGCCCCGGCGATGGCAGCCGGGTCTTCCGCGCCAACGCTGATCCCCGCCCCGGCTTCCTTGACCATGTCATTGCCAGCTTCCACCGAATGGATCACCGGCTTGCCGGCCATCAGGTAGTCAAACAACTTGTTGGGGTTGATGCCGAAGCGGTAGATGGGCAGCTTGCGCCAGCCGATGAACAGGCTGTCCATTTGCGCGAGGAAGGCTGGCACCGCCCGCTTGGGAATGCTGGGCAGGAACAAGACATTGGACAAGCCCATCGCCGCAGCCTTTTCCACCAGCGCGGCCTTGTCCGGGCCATCGCCCACCAGCACGAAGCTGACCGGCGTGTCCTGCAATTGCGCGGCGGCCTCCAGCAGGAAATCCAGCGCATTGGCCAGACCATGCCCGCCGGCATAGCCGATGAGGAAACGCCCGTCGGCCTTCAGTTGCGCCAGCACCGCCAGGTGTTCGATCGACAACTGGCTGTTTGCGCCCTGCCATTCGGCCACATCCACGCCATTGGGCACCACATGGTATTTTTCCGCCGCCATGCCGTGCTCCATCATGTAGTCACGGGCGCAGGGCAGCATGGAAATGACGGTATCGGCCTTGCGGTAGCCAAAGTCCTCGGCCCATTGCATCAGGCGGATGAAAGGGTGTTTCTTCGACATGCCGCCCACCTCCACCGGCGTCAGCGGCCACAGGTCGTGCACCTCGTACACCAGCCGCGCACCGGTCTTGCCGGCAATGAAGGCGGCGGGAATGGTATCCAGCGGATAGGTGGACGAAGCAATCACCACGTCCGGCTTCCATTCTTTCAGGTAGCGTCCGGACAGGCCCATGACCTTGCCCAGAAAGCTGAAGATGTTGATCACCCGCTTCAGGCCATTGCCCGGATAGGCCGGAGTCTTGCACCAGGTATAGCGGATGCCGTCGATGTCTTCGTCCTGATACTTGCTGGTCAAGCGCGGATTGGTCTGGCGCAGATGCGAGGTATCGGCCGCCAGCATGTTCACTTCATGGCCGGCCCTCACCCATTCGCGCGCCAGGTAATAGGGGCGGAATTCCATGCCGTGGCGCGGGCTGCCGGCATAGTGATTGATATAGAGAATGCGCACGCTGCTGCTTTTCCGAAAAGGTTAGGGTCCGCCTGTCAGAACAGGCCGGCGGCGATGTTGATCATCATCGCCAGCACGGTGGTATTGAACAGGAAGGACAAAATGCAATGCACGGAGCCGATGCGGCGCATGGCCCGTGAGCTGAAACTGATGTCGGCGGTCTGGCCCGAGGTGCCGATCACCGCCGCAAAATAAAAGAAATCGCTGTAATTGGGTTCTTCCTCACCGGGGAATTCCAGCCCCGGCTTGCCGCAGCGGAACAGCGCCACGTAATACTGGTGGGCGTAATGCAGGGCAAACATCATCTGGGTGAACAGCCAGCTGGTAAAGATGGTGAGCACCGACAGGCCGATATGCAGGCCACGGCTGCTGCCGTGCAGGTCTTTCGCCACCGATAGCTCCGCCACAATGGACAACAGGCACACCACGGCCGCCAGCACCACCAGTGCCAGAATCGCCATCTCGCCCTCATCCTGCCGCGCCGCCCGGTGGCGGATCTGCTCGGCATCGGCCCCGTGCATCATGTGCAGCGCCAGCAGCAGATACAGGCCGGCCCCGGCATTCCAGCCCATTACATAGGCAGTCAGTGTGCGCATGGGGGTGAACATGGCCAGCGCCTGCGCCACCGCCAGGCCAAACACGATGGCGACAAACAGCCGCGGCCGGGTGCGGATGAGATGGCTCAGGTGAGCCAGCGGGCCGTGATGATGGCGGGTGGGTTTGTCCATATAGCGTCTCCTCAGGCCAGTTGGGCGTAGAGTTCCACCAGCTTGCGGCCCTCTGCCGCCCAGCTGTATTTCTGTAGCACCGCCTGTTTGCCGGCTTCGCCCAGTGCACGCATGCACTCTTCATCCGCCATCAGGCTGTTGATGGCCTCGGCGATGGCCGACGGGTCTTGCGGGTCCACCAGCACGCCGCAGCCAGCGTCATCAACGATTTCGCGCCATACCGGGAAGTCGCTGGCAATCACCGGCATGCCGGCCGCCATGTATTCAAACAGCTTGATCGGCAGTGCATCGACGTAATTGGGGGTGGGAAACAGCGTCACCAGACCGATCTTGCTTTGTGCCAGCACCTGGGCCACGCCCTTGCGGTCCAGCACGCCCAGATCATTCACTCTTGCCCAGCCGGGCTGGGCTTCCAGCTCGGCGCGCAAGTCGGTTTCGCTCCAGATGCCGGCCAGATTCAGCCGGGTGGCGGTATCCGGCAACGCGGCCACAATGGGGGCGATGCCACGAATGCGGCTGATGCCGCCGATATAGCACACCTCGTTCTTGCGGCTGTCCCACGGCGTGTCGCGCACCAGCTCTTCCAGAATCGGGAAATTGCACACATCCAGCACCCGGCCGCCCAGCTTGGCAAAGCGCTTGCGGATGTGCGGGGTGGAGGTGACTACCGCGTCAAAACGCTTGGCCGCCCAGTCTTCCACCGTTTCGAAGCTGCCAGACACCAGTGGCCGCACCGCACCGGGAATCCAGTGCTTGGCCAGAATCTGCCGTGGCATGTCTTCGTGCACGTCGTAAATCACCTTGATGCCGGCCTGCTTCAAGCGCAGCGCAGCCGGGATCAGCTCAGGGTCGTGAAAATGCACGATGTCCGGGCGTAGCGCCAGCGCTGCTTCGTACACCCGGCGCACCGTGCCGGTCATGCGGGCAAAGCGGCCACCGGTCTTGGGGCCGACATCGTGAAAGCGCACACCCTTGTTGATTTCCTCGCCCAGACCATCCGCCACGATCAGGGTCACCTCATGGCCGGCAGCGGCCAGGGTGGCGCATTCCTTCACGAAAATGCGGATGTCGTGACGCGGATGGGCGGAAGTGAGATGGGCTACTTTCATACGACAGAATCCTTGTGCGCCGGCCCGGACAACAGGCTGGCATAGAGATCAGCAAAGTGCTGCATATTGGTCTGGTGTAGCGCCTTTTGCGCCACCAGCTGACGGTTCAGCTGCACCGCCTGTTGCAGACGGGCATTGTCCGCCGCCCAGGCCATGCCGGCGTGCAGACTGTCGGCCAGACGGGCGATGTCTTCGGCAATCAGGCCGTTGAGGCCATCGATCACCCACTCGCCATTGGCCGGCAGATTGGACAGTACCGGCAGGCAACCGTGCCCCATGGCTTCCAGCAGGCTGATGCTGGTGGCGTCCGAGCGCGGCACGCTGACAAACAGCCGCGATTCCTGATACAGGCCAGCCAAGACCGCAGACGACACAAAGCCGGTGAATTCCACCCGCTGCAGCCCCAGGCTGGCAGCCAAGGCTTTCAGGCTATCCGTGGATTCGCCGCTGGCGGCCACGGTAAGACTCCAGTCCGGATAACGGCCACTGGCTTCCACCTGCTGCCAGGCATGCAGGATAGCGTCGATGCGATAGAGCGGCTTGTGCAGGCGGCAGGACAGCACCTTGTTGGCCTTGGCGGCAATATCCGGCTGCGCGGGCAAGGCGTCCATGCCGAAATTCAGCACATCGATACGGCAGTCCTCGCCCGCCAGCTGGCGGATTTTCGCCGCCATGTACAACGAATCCGAGGTAATGGCGCTGGCCGCGCGCAAATTGCCCGCCACCATCTGCCGCATCAGCCGGTTACTGTCCGGCAGCAGCAGCACATCCGAGCCCCAGGCAGTCAGCACCATGGGCACATGGCTGCCCACCAGAGCACGGCGCGCATGCCAAGCCACGCTATTGGCCTGATGCACATGCACCAGGTCCGGCCCGATCTGCGCTATCCAGCGGCGCAGTTTGCCAGCGCTACCCAAGGCCTTGAGGCCAAAGTCCAGCCGCAGCTCGCCCTTGAGATTGGCCGGGCGCTTGTCCGCTGGCACTTCGCCATTGCAGGCCAGCCAGATTTCTGCCACATGCGGGGCGATGCCGGCCAGATAGCGCCAGGTATGTACCGAGGCCGAGCCGATCAACAACAGCTTCATTGAATGTTTTCTTTCTCGATGCAGCGCAGCTCGGCCAGCAGCTTGTCCAGCCGGCCAGCCAGCCGCGCATCGTCGGCCAGCGCGATATTCATCGGCAGATTCAGCACCGTGGCGGCCAGTTGCTCGCCCTGCGGCGCACTACCGGCCACATAGCCGTGGCGGAAGGAGCCGGCCGGGTGAATCACATCATCAAACCACACGCCGATATTCAGCCCGCTGGCCTGGCTCAAGCGCCGCGCCACGGCGGCCTTGTTGCCCACCGGACGGGACAGCGCAAACGGGTAGCGCACCCAGTGGCACTCCGCCCCGGCCGGTAGCGGCCATTGTTTGATAAACGGCAGTGCTGCCAAAGCCTGCTGATAACGCCGGGCCAGCGCCTGCTTGTGCGCCAGTGTGGCAGACAGATGGGCCAGTTGGCGGCGCACCAGTACGCTGGACAGCAGCGGCATGGCGCGTACCGGATGCGGCACGCCCTGCGTCACTTCGGCATCAGCCGAGCGGTAAATCAGCCCCACACGACGGTTAATCGCCATGGTGATGCGCCCCAGCAGTGGCCAGCGCGCAGTCAGCAGATGGGCTTTGAGCGTGGCCAGCAAACGCCATTCATCGGCGCAGGACAGCTCCGGCCACTCTTGCTGCGGTGCGGCCATGCCGGACGGAAAGATGGCCAGCCCGCCGATGCCACCGCTCAGATTTTTGGAGTATTCAAAACTGAAGAAAGCGCCATCGTGATAGCTGCCCAGCCATTGGCCGTCCAGCTGGCTGGCAAAACCGTGGGCGGCATCGTCGATGAACTTTACTTGCGGATGGGCAGCGCGCAAGGCCTCCGGCACACGACAAGGCAGGCCAAAATTGTGCGGCACGATGACTGCGCGGGTGGCTGGGCCAATGGCGGCGGCCAGCACGTCCCAATCGAAATTCAAGGTGTCAGCAGAGACATCGACAAAACGCAGCGTGGCCGCCAGCGCCGGAATCTGGTTGGGCACCACCACGCAGGTATAGGCCGGGACAATCACCTCATCCCCCGCGCCTATGCCATGTTGCTGCAACAGCACGCGCAGTGCGGCACGGCCGGTGTCGTACAGGCCGATGCGCGCCTCGTCCACACCGAATCGGCCTGCCAATTCGCGCCGCAGCGCCGCGCGCTGGAATGCCCGGCCACGCAGCATGCCGGGCAAGGCAGACAGGTAATCGCACAGCGTCAGCGAGTTAGCCGTGAGCATGTTCTTGCTCCAGTTGGCGACATAGCCGGAATACCCAGACCATGTAAACGATGTAATAGATGGAAACAGCCACCGACAGCAGGCGGAACACCTGATGCGCATCCTCGCCGGCCCAGTACACCACGCCCAGCGAACCCAGGTTCACCACCACGCCTAGCAGGGCAAACAGCAGCGACTGGCGCTGGCGCGACAACACCATCGGCACCATGAAACAGGGCGCGGCCAGGAACATGCAGAAGAAGGACGGGGTCAGCGTGGCGGCAATCAGGCCGGCATCACGCCATTGTTCGCCAAAGGCAAAGGCAAACAGCGGCCCGCCCCAGGCCATGATGATGAGAAAAGGCACAATGGCCAGCGCCGACAGCACCAGCAGCGCCTTTTTCAGCAGCGGCCGCAGGCTGTGGCCCTTGGCATGGGCTTCGGCCAGATCGCGGTACAGCACTTGCGATACCGCCTGCCCCAGCAAGGCGGCGGGCAGCTTCAGCACCCGCACCACCAGGCCGTAATGGCCCATCAGCTCGGCGCTGGCCAGCATGCCCAGCAGCTGCACCATCAAGGAGTCCTGCAGCGCCACCACAAAGGCATGCGGCGTGTTGACCAGCGGAAATTCACGATAGCGGCGCAGAATGCGCCCCATGCCACCGCTGCGCGCGGTGCGCAGCCACTGCGGCAGTGCGCGCCAGTCCTGCCGCGCCTGCACCAGCCAGGAGGCGGTCTGGCCAGCGATCTGCGCCAGCAGCAGACCGAGCGCGCCCAGCTTGCCGAAACCGGCGGCCAGCTGCACCGTCACCATGGCGGCAGACTGCCCCATGCGGCCCTGGGCATTGGCGCTGTAGCGGCGCTGGCGGTTGTTCCAGTTGGTCCAGATCTGATTATTGGCCGCCACCCAGATACCCAGTGGCAGCAGCGGCAGCCAGGGTGCCATGGCCGGCGCATGCAGCTGCGCGGCAATCCACGGCCCGGCCAGCAGCAGCGGCACGCTCAGCCCGGCCAGCAGCAGGGTATTGAACAGCAACGCCAGCACCATCAGCCGCATGGCGTCGCTGTCTTCTTCCGGCAGCACCACCGCCATGTCGTAGCGCCAGGTGGCAATCACCACCAGATTGGACAGCCAGGCGACAAACTGCGTCAGCACGCCAAAATCGGCCGGGCTGTACAGGCGGGTCAGCAAGGGGGTGAACAGCACCGGCAGAAACTGCGCCACCGCTGCGCCACCAGCCAGGGTGGCGACATTGCGGGCAAAGCCGCCCTGCGCCAGCCTGGCCTTGAGTTTGGCCAGCACGCTCAGCTCAATGCCTTTTTCACCGCCGCGACAATGGCGTCCTGGGTGGCTTCATCCAGGAAGGGGTGCATCGGCAGGCTCATCACGCGCTTGCCGGCGGCTTCGGCCAGCGGGAAGCTGCCCTCGCCCTGCCCCAGATGGGCAAAGGCCGGCTGCAGGTGTAGCGGAATCGGGTAATGCACGGCGGTGGGCACGCCCAGTTCCTGCAGGGCTTTTTGCACCGCTTCGCGATTGTCCACCTCGATGGTGTACTGGGCGTAGACATGGGTATTGCCCACGCAGATCACCGGCACACGGGCCACGTCCTGCAGCAGCGCGCTGTAGCGGGCACCGATGCGCTCGCGGGCGGCCACTTCGTCGGCAAAGCTGGGTAGCTTGGCCAGCAGCACGGCGGCCTGGATGGTATCCAGCCGGCCATTCAGGCCGATCACCGGGTGGTGGTAGCGACGGTCCTGGCCGTGCAGGCGGATTTCGCGCATTTTCTTCGCCAGTTCGTCGTCATTGGTGAAGCAGGCACCACCGTCGCCATAGCAGCCCAGCGGCTTGCTGGGGAAGAAGCTGGTGCAGCCGATGGTGGACAGGTTGCCCGACTTCTTGCCGTGCTGGCTGGCACCAAAGCTTTGTGCGCCGTCTTCGATCACCGCAATGCCGTGTTGTTCGGCAATGGCGTTGATGGCGGAAAAGTCCGCGCACTGGCCGTACAGGCTGACCGGCATGATGGCGCGGGTACGCGGGGTGATGGCGGCTTCCAGCAGCGCCGGATCAATGTTGTAACTGATGGGGTCGATGTCGACAAACACCGGGGTGGCGCCCAGCAGGGCAATCATTTCGCCGGTGGCGATGAAGGTAAAGGGCGTGGTGATGACTTCGTCGCCACGCCCCACGCCCAGCGCCATCAGCGCAATCAGCAGCGCCTTGGTGCCATCGCACACGCCGATGGCATGCTTGACGCCGGTGTAGGCGGCCAGTTGCTGCTCCACCTCTTTGACTTCCGGCCCCATGATGTACTGGCCATGATCCAGCACCGCGTGGATGCGGGCGTCGATGTCGGCTTTCAGATGCTGGTACTGCGCTTTGAGGTCGATGAACTGGATGCTCATGGCTCGATTCCTTGCTGGGGCCAGGCTGTCCTGCGGACAGCCGTCAATGATGAAAGAGAAAGGCGTGGCGCAAACTGCCGCGTCTCAGGCCGGTGCGCAGTGATTGCCACCGATCTGGTAAAAGCTGTCGCAGGCCGAGCAGGCGTGGGTGCCGATATCGTTGGGCAGGCGCTCGCCGCAGGCGCACATCCAGCCGATGCGCTTGGCCGGCGTACCCACCATCAGCGCATAGGCCGGCACATCGCGGGTCACCACGGCACCGGCACCGATGAAGGCATACTCGCCCACATGATGGCCACAGACGATGGTGGCATTGGCGCCGATGGAGGCACCACGCTTGACCACGGTACGGCGGTATTCATCCTTGCGGCTGACATGGCTGCGCGGATTGTTGACATTGGTGAACACCATGGACGGGCCGCAGAACACGTCGTCTTCCAGCGTCACCGCATCGTAGATGGAGACGTTGTTCTGGATCTTGACGTTGTTGCCGATCTCGACGTCGTTGCCGACAAACACGTTCTGCCCGAATGAGCAGCGCTCACCGATGTTGGCACCGCTGCAGATATGCACCCAGTGCCAGATACGGGTGCCGGCACCGATGTGCGCGCCATCATCGACGATGGCAGTGGGGTGTACGGTGTATTGGGTCATGTCCAGGCCTCGCGCTCAGATTCAGAAAAACAGGAAAAAACCGTCGGCAAAATACACCAGGCCCAGCAGCCCCACCGGCAGTGCCGCCAGCCAGATCAGCTTGCGCTTGAACAGACCGGCGATGGAAGAAATCAGGATGGCCACCTGCAGGAAAATCACCGCCACGCCAAAGGGCTTGCCCTGACGCTGGGCGGCATCGCGTTCCACCTCCAGCTGGCGGGCCATCTTTTCGATGTCCTTGCGTTCGGCACTGTAGCGCGCCACCTTGTCGCCCAGCTTTTTCAGCTGCTGCTGGTAATGCTCGCGCTGTGGCGCCGTGGCCGGCAGCTGCTCCATTTCGAATTGCAGCCGTTCACGCTCGACATCGTACAGATTGCCCTTGATGCCCTTGGCCTGATAGTAGGCCCACTGGTCCGAGGCCTGAGCCTGGGCGATGACGCTGCGGGTGGAAAAACCGCCGCCCTTGAAGGTGGACAGCGTGGCGCACACGGCCAGGATGACGGTGGTGAGCGCCAAATAATTCAGCCAGGGGTCTTTCTTTTCTTCAGCCATGAGTGTGTTTCAGTGTTGCTGTATGCCAATCGGGATGACAGACCGGCCCGCGTGTTACGGGCCGGGACAAGGCTCGATAATCCAGATGCTGCCGGGATTAATCTGTCTCTTTACTCAAATTCAATTTATAGCCGGATTCAGGCGTAATCAGCTCTGCCCGGTCCGGCGAAACGCTGACCAAGGATTTATTGAACGGAATCTTATAGGCCGAGGCGATATCCACGGCAATGCGATACCGGCTCTGTCCAGGCTGTGCCGGAATAAAGGTAGGTGCCTGGAAAACATTCAAGGCGTTGGCAACCACGACTTGTTTCAGCACACCTTCACGCGGCCAACTGACTTGCCATGGCCCGATGTCGCCATTGCCCATCGTCAGCACCTGGCCATTGTTGTGGACCAACGCAGCCCCCAGGCCATTCATCCCCAGAGCGGAACGCGGAGAAGGTTTGCCGGGCATTGTTTGGCCATCAGGCTGCACAAACTCCACAACCCAGTGCTCACTATCCGCCTTGGTTTCCAATAAACGAAACACCGGAGGGAATGGATCAGTCGTCAGCGTGACACCGCCATCCGCCTTCTCCCACAGACCGGAAGCCTCGCCTTTAATCCCGGAGCCCAGGATTTCAAACGAAAACCGATGATCGGCTTTTAATTCAAGCTTGGTCGCCACATAGCCACCCTGCTTGTACACGCCCACCACGCTTTCAGCAGCCTGGGCAATACCCGCCATGCCAAGCAAGGCTACCGACACCATCAATGCCTTCATCGCTACTCTCCTCCGGGACATCCGGAACCTGAATCAGATCAATAATCCAGCGGCAGGCTGACGCGACGGCCATCGCGGGCCGACAGATACATGGCAATCAGCAGTTCCAGCGACTTCAGCCCTTCGCGGCCGTCGGTTTCCGGCTCGGCCTTGCCCTGCATCACGTTGATCACGTTGTCGTAGTACAGCGGGTGGCCAAAGCCGTAGACGCTGGTGGTGGCGTAGCTGGCGTTCTTGATTTCATCGTCCATGGCGTGCGGCTCGGCGAATTCCCAGTGCTGGATTTCATTGACCGCCACCCCACCCACCCGCACCGAACCCTTTTCGCCCAGGATGGTGATGGAGCCTTCCAGGTTCTTGGGGTAGGTGAGCATGGTCACGTTCATGCTGCCCAGCGCGCCGGAGCGCCATTTGACGCTGACCGTGCCGGTGTCTTCCACTTCGATATTGCGTGCCAGCGTGGCGGTGTAAGCCTGCACGCTTTCCACCGGGCCGATCAGCCAGTCCAGCAGGTCCACATAGTGGCTGGCCTGGTTCATGAAGGCACCGCCGTCGAATTCCCAGGTGCCACGCCAGCCGCCCTGATCGTAATAGCTTTGCGGACGGGTCCAGAACACATTGACGTTGACCATGTAGATACGGCCGAAACGCTTTTCCTGCATGGCGCGCTTGAGCAGTTGCAGGGTGTCGTTACGACGGTTCTGTTTCACCACGAACATGCGCTTGCCGGCCTTGTCGGCAGCTTTCACCATGGCCAGGCCATCTTCCCAGCGGGTGGCCATCGGCTTTTCCGTCATCACGTGAAAACCCGCTTCCGAGCATTCGATGCTCTGTGCCGGATGCAGGCCGGACGGGGTGGTCAGCACGATGATGTCGGCATTGGTGGAGGCCAGCATGTCGGTGAGATTGCTGTGGCCACGGGCACCGGTGCGCTCGACTGCTGCTTGCAGCGCAGCCGGATCAACATCACAGACGTCTACCAGCTCGGCGCGATCGGCATGCTGTTCCAGCGAGCCGAAATGGTTGTTGGCAATGCGGCCACAACCAACCAGCGCGAAGCGGATCTTGCGGTCGGTAATGGGGGCGTGGTGTACGGTTTTCATGGTGGGTTCCGTTCTGTGCTTAAACGGCAAAAGGCGACCGTGGGGTCGCCTGCTTGCGTTATGCCGACAAGATCAAGCCTTGACGATGTGGTCGGCGGGTTCCAGATACTTGCCACGGCTGTCGACGATCAGCTGGGCGTGTTGCTTCAGCAGCGCATAGTCGAACTTGTCATGGTCGGTGGCCAGCAGCACGCAGTCGTAGCTGGCGATGGTGGCGGCATCCAGCGCGACGCTGGACAGCTCGAAGTGGTGCTCGCGCATTTTCGGGAACACCGGCACGTGCGGGTCGCTGTAGGACACTTCTGCACCCAGATCACGCAGCTTTTCCATCAGGAATACCGACGGGCTTTCGCGCATGTCGTCCACGTTCTTCTTGTAGGCAATGCCCAGCACCAGCACGCGGCTGCCATTGATGGCTTTCTTGCGGGTGTTCAGCGCAGCAGCGACTTTCGCCACCACCCAGTCAGGCATATTGCTGTTCACTTCACCAGCCAGCTCGATGAAACGGGTGTTCACGCCGTATTCACGCGCTTTCCAGGTGAGGTAGAACGGGTCAATCGGGATGCAGTGGCCACCCAGGCCCGGGCCCGGATAGTAGGGCACGAAGCCGAAGGGCTTGGTGGCAGCAGCGCGAATCACTTCGTGAATGTCGATGCCCATCTTGTCGGCAACGATCTTCATTTCGTTGACCAGACCGATATTCACCGCACGGTGGATGTTTTCCAGCAGCTTGGTCATTTCGGCGGCGCGGGTGGACGACACCGGCACCACCTTGTCGATCACCGCGCTGTACAGCGCCACACCGATTTCCTGGCAGGCCGGGCTGTAACCGCCACATACCTTGGGAATGGTGCGGGTGGTGAAATTGGGATTGCCCGGATCTTCACGCTCCGGCGAGAACACCAGGAAGGCATTCTCCCCCACCTGGAAACCACGGGACTGCATGCGCGGCAGCAGCTCTTCGTCGGTGGTACCCGGGTAGGTGGTGGACTCCAGCGACACCAGATGGCCTTCGCGCAGGTAGGGCACCAGGCTGTCCATGGTATCCAGCACGAAGGACAGATCCGGCTCGCGGTATTTGTTCAGCGGGGTCGGCACGCACAGGATGAGGGTGTCGGCTTCCGGCGCGCGGGAAAAATCGGTGGTGGCTTCAAAACCACGGGTCAGCGCGGTAGCGATGCTGTCAGCGCTGATATGCTCGATATAGCTCTTGCCGGCGGTCAGGGCGTCAACCTTGCTCTGGTCGATGTCAAAGCCCAGTACCTTGTAGCCCACTTCGGCAAAACGCAGCATCAGCGGCAGGCCGACATAGCCCAGACCCACGATGCCGATGACGGCGGATTTGTCCGCGATACGGTTAAGCAATTGCTGCTTGATCACAATGATAGTCCCAACAAAGTAAAAACCTGCCATGGCCGCCCACGGCGACCATGCACTGAATTCGGTAAGGTCTGGCAGTGTGCCTCGCCTGGCTGGCGGGCTTGCTGATCTGGCTCAAACCGCGCGTGTGCAGTTTCAAGCGCCGCATTATACGCCTGCTTGACGGGCTGCTGGGGTTACCAAACGTGACAAAATGCCCGCCACCACACAACACGGCGCAATCAGATCAGCAGATGCCCGGCCGTGCTCTGGTTGGTCTGTTTCAGCCGCTGGACGAAGTCGCCAAACTCCAGCCCGAAGCGGCATTCCATGCGGTCGGCACGCTCCTTGAGCGCTTCCCACTGGGTCAGCGTGGGGCTTTGGCGGAAGGCCATCACCGCCACATTGCCATGGCTGGCCGAAGGCAGCTCCAGCACGCGGCCCTCGAATACCTTGAGCAGACGCTCGACAAAGCTGTGATAGCGCTTGTCGCCGCTCCACCAGTTGGTGACGAACACGCCATGCGGACTGAGCGCGCGTTTGCAATCTTCGAAGAAATCTTCGCTGGTGAGTTCGTCAACAATCTGCAAGCCGTCGAAACCGTCCACCAGGATGGCGTCGGTGGAGCCACGGAAAATCTTCACGTAATCCGCACCGTCGGCCTCGATGATTTCAAAGAAATCACCCTCTTCCGGCAGCTTGAAAAAGGCACGCGCCACGGCGATGACTTGCGGATTGATATCCACCGCCACGCTAACCGCGTCCGGCAGATATTCGTCGATGAAGCGGGCGAAAGATCCGCCGCCCAGGCCGATCTGCAGAATATGGCGCGGGTCGTCGTTCCACAGCAGAAAGGCCATCATGGCGCGGCTGTAGGACAACACCAGCTCGGCCGGCTCGTCCATGTCCATCGAGCTCTGGATGGTTTCCGAGCCCAGATGCAAGGACCGGATATTGCCGGCTTCGGAGATTTCCACTTCCGGCATGTCGTCTACCGCCGCACGCACCCGGCGGCGGAAAGGATGCAAGGCTCTACGCGCCACAAGCGCTCCCCTCGCCCGGCTTGCGGGAATCCAGAATGCTGATGGTGCGCCTCAACGGAACATCCTCATCCTCCGCCGCAGGCAGTGGATCATTGAACTCTTCCTTGTCAAAGGCGGTGTCGCCATTCTCGAAGGGACTGTCGCCGGTTTGCAGGCCGACAAAGTCGAACAGGCCGGTATCGCACAAATGCGAAGGCACCACGTTTTGCAGGGCGCGGAACATGCTTTCCACGCGGCCGGGGAAGCGCTTGTCCCAGTCGTTGACCATTTCCTTCACTACCTGGCGCTGCAGATTGGGCTGCGAGCCGCACAGATTGCACGGAATGATGGGGAACTGGCGCAAGTCGGCATAGCGGATGATATCCTTTTCGCGGCAATAGGCCAGCGGGCGGATCACCATGTGCTTGCCGTCGTCCGACACCAGCTTGGGTGGCATGGACTTGAGCTTGCCGCCGTAGAACATATTGAGGAACAGCGTGTGCAGGATGTCGTCGCGGTGATGGCCCAGCGCGATCTTGGTGGCCCCCAGCTCGTCGGCCACGCGGTACAGGATGCCACGGCGCAGCCGCGAACACAGGCTGCAGGTGGTCTTGCCTTCCGGCACCAGCTTTTTGACGATGGAGTAGGTGTCTTCCTCGATGATGCGGTATTCCACACCAATGGAAGCCAGATAGCCGGGCAGCACGTCTTCCGGGAAGCCGGGTTGTTTCTGGTCCAGATTCACCGCCACGATGGAGAAATCGATAGGGGCGGATTTTTGCAGACCCAGCAGGATGTCCAGCATGGTATAGCTGTCCTTGCCGCCGGACAGACACACCATGATCCGGTCGCCCTCTTCGATCATGTTGAAATCATTGATGGCATCACCCACATGGTGACGCAGGCGCTTGGCCAGTTTATTGCCCTCGAAGGCGGCCTTTTTGGCCTTGTCGTCGAGTACGGCGTTCTGTTCGGACATGGGGTACGGCTAAGAAATTGAAAAACAGGCGATTTTACTGTTTTTCCCCGCCAAAATCCACGCTCTTTCCCGGCATGGCCTGCGGCTGTGGCGGCAAGACCTACAGCACGATGCTGCGACCACCATCCACCGCCAGGATCTGGCCGGTGACATAGCTGGCATCCAGCAACAGGAAAGCCACGGCGCGGGCAATGTCATCCGGCTCGCCGGTACGTTGCAGCGGAATGGTGGCCTCGATACTGGCACGCTCGGCCGCATCAAACGAGGCATCGTCCTCCGGCCACAGATTCACCCCCGGTGCCACGCCGTTCACCCGCACCAGCGGGGCCAGCTCCAGCGCCAGGCTGCGGATCAGCTGGGCATGGCCGGCCTTGGCCAGGTTGTACACCACGTGGCGACGCATGGGCCGCTCGACGTGAATGTCGGAAATGCCAACGATGGCCCCGCCACTACGACGCAGGGCCGGGGCCACTGCCTGGCTGAGAAACAGCGGTGCCTTGAGATTGCTGCCCATCAGGTCGTGCCAGGCCAGCTCGTCGATCTCGCCCAGCTCGGTAGGGAAAAAACTGGAGGCATTGTTGACGAGGCCATCCAGCCGGCCAAAAGCGGCCACCGCCTGTGCTGCCAACTGCTGCAAGCCCTGCATGTCCAGCAAATCAGCCTGCAACAGCCGCACCGAAGCCGGCCGCCGGCCATTAAGCTCGGCCGCCAGTGCCTCGGCCTCGCGCTGCGAGCCGCGATAATGCAGCAAAAGCCGCAGGCCGCGCGCATGCAACAACCGGGCAATGCCCGCACCAACCCGGCGCGCCGCACCGGTAATCAACACCACGCGCTGCTCGAGCACCTGCTCGGCGGCTTCTTGCTGTCGCGCCATCTGCTGTTCATCTCCGAATGGTTACCCACTGCCGGCGACACGCACCGGCCAGCGCTAGACGGCGATAAAATGCGCGGGGCCTCTTCTCCCGCGCCCTGCTTTCGCCCACAATCGCCGCACATTGTAGCAGGATGCATTCCATGACCACCTTACCCGCTCCCAGCACGGCGGCACTGGCCACCAGCCAGGCACTGTGCACCCATATCCGCCAGGCCATCAGCGACGCCGGCGGCTGGATTCCCTTTTCACGCTATATGGAACTGGCGCTGTACGCACCCGGCATGGGCTATTACTCGGCCGGCAGCCACAAGCTGGGCAGCGCCGGCGACTTTACCACCGCGCCGGAGATGTCGGCGTTTTTTGGCCGCACCCTGGCCAGACAGATTGCCGAACTGCTGCCGCAAACGGCCGGCAAGCTGTATGAATTCGGTGCCGGCACCGGCAAGCTGGCCATCGACATCCTCACCGAACTGGAAGCGCTGGACTGCCTGCCGGAACAGTACATCATCATCGACCTGTCGGCCGACCTGATCGAGCGCCAGCAAAACGCCATCCGCGCCGCCCTGCCCCATCTGGCCGACCGCCTGCAATGGCTGAGCGTGCTGCCGGCAGAACTGGATGGCGTGGTGATCGGCAATGAAGTGCTGGATGCCATGCCCTGCGAGCTGTTGCACTGGACCCCCGAACCGCAACAACGCGGCGTGGCGCTGGAGGGTGAGCAGTTCATCTGGCAGGACCGCCCCATCCAGGACCCGGCCCTTCAAGGGCAGGCAGCGGCACTGAACATCAGCCAGGCCGGCTATATCAGCGAACTGAGCCTGAGCAACACCGCCTTCATCCACACCCTGGCGCGCCACCTGGTGCGCGGGGCCATCCTGCTGGTGGACTATGGCTACCCGGCAGCCGAGTTCTACCACCCGCAACGCCATATGGGTACGCTGATCGGCCATTACCGCCACCACACCGTGGACGATCCGTTCTTCCTGCCCGGCCTGATGGACCTCACCTGCCACGTGGACTTCACCGCCATCGCCCAGTCCGGCATCGACACCGGGCTGGACCTGATCGGCTACACCACCCAGGCGCAATTCCTGATCAATGCCGGCATCACCCAGCTCTTGGGCGAACTGGATGCCGACGACAGCGCCAACTATCTGCCGGTGGTGGCCATGGTGCAAAAGCTGCTGTCCATGCAGGAGATGGGCGAACTGTTCAAGGTGATCGGCTTTGGCCGTGGCATCAGCATCGACTGGCTGGGCTTTACCCAGGGCGACCGCTGCCACACCCTGTAACGCAGCAAGCCCGCCGCAGATCGCACGCATTTTTGGTTGACAGCCGAAAAAACGCTGCGTATAGTTCGCGTCTCGGTGCAAGCGCATCGAGAAATGTGGCGAATTAGCTCAGTCGGTTAGAGCGACGGAATCATAATCCGCAGGTCCGGGGTTCGAGTCCCTGATTCGCCACCACAGTTTTCCGAGCTTTGCTCACGCAAAGCTCCCGGCGAATTAGCTCAGTCGGTTAGAGCGACGGAATCATAATCCGCAGGTCCGGGGTTCGAGTCCCTGATTCGCCACCAGCATTACCGCAAAGGCCAGCTCCAAGGAGTTGGCCTTTTGCTTTTGCTTTTGCTTTTGCTTTTGCTTTTGCTTTTGCACTTGCGCCGCAAGCCACCGCGCTGCCTGCGGCATGTCAAGGACAGGCAATATTCCGCCTTTCGGGCGCTACCGGCATGCATTAGATTGAGAGAACAGTCCCCTGCGTGGACTGCCCGATCATCTGATGCGAAAGACCACCATGCCTGTCGCCTCCCCCCTTTCCGCCACCGCTGCTGACTGCAGCATCCATGTCGACCTGCGCGAAGTGATACACGCGCTGTCCGATGCGCTTGATCTGGTCGGCATCGATGATGTGGCCCACGGCAAGCGGGTCGGCATCATGGCTTATCACTGCGCACTGACGGTGGGCCTGAGCCGGCCACAGGCCAATTTTCTGTTCGATCTGGGCCTGCTGCACGACATCGGCGTCTCCTCCACCCGCACCCATCAGCATCTGGTCAGCGAGTTCGACTGGGCCGGTTCGCAGCAGCACTGTTTGACTGGCGCAGCCCTGCTGGCCAGCTTTACCCCGCTGGCCGCCATGGCAGAGCCGGTACGCTATCACCACACCCCATGGGAAAAACTGGCGGCCATGCCTGGCCTCAGCCGCGAAATAGCCGAACAGGCCAACCTGATCTATCTGGTAGACCGGGTGGACGCCATGGCAGCGGCCTTTTACAGCAGCGGCGAATTGCTCACCCACACCCCGGCCATCCGTGAGCAGATCGCCCAGCGCAGCAGCCAGCACTTTGCCCCGCAGTTGGTCGAGGCTTTTCTGCAAGCGTCGCAAGCCGAAGCCTTCTGGTTGCAACTGGAGCCACGCGGCATTGCCGGCATGTTGCAGGACATGCGCGAACTGAGCCTGCCCTGCCAGGCCAGCACGGCGCAGCTCAAGCAACTGGCCACGCTGTTTTCCTGCATTGTCGATGCCAAAAGCCCATTTACCGCGCGCCACTCGCAAGGCGTGGCCGGGCTGTCGCGCTGGCTGGCCGAGCGACTGGGGCTGACGCCAGGACGTTGTGATCAACTGGAAATTGCCGCCCTGCTGCATGATCTGGGCAAGCTGCGCGTGCCGGATGAAATACTGGAAAAGCCCGCCGGCCTCACCAGCCGCGAACGCAGCCTGATCAATGCCCACAGCTTTGAAACCTACCAGATCCTGCGGCATATCCGCGGCTTTGAAGAAATCGCCTGCTGGGCGGCCTATCACCACGAAGAACCGGATGGCCACGGCTATCCCTTCCATCTGAGCGCAGCCAGCATGTGCATCGAGGCACGCATCCTGCGCGTGGCCGACATCTTCCAGGCACTGGCCCAGGACAGGCCCTACCGCGCCGGGCTCAGTGCCGACGCAGTGCTGGCCACTCTGCAGCAACTGGCGGCGCAACAGCGCATCGACCCGACCATTCTGGCCCTGGCTGCGCAGGACATGGATGGCGCCATGGCGGCCGCACTGCCGGCAGGAAAAGCCGCCTGAGTCTGGCAGCACGATTGCCAGCACCGGGGCGCAGGCGGATAATCGCCGACCCCGACCCTGCGTCGATCCCACTGGAGTACCGCAATGAGTGAACAGGAACTGCGTTTGTCCAAACGCATGGTGGAGCTGGGGCTGTGTTCGCGCCGCGAAGCCGATGCCTTCATCGAACAGGGGCGGGTCAGAGTGGATGGCCAACTGGTGCAGCAACTGGGCAGCCGCGTACGGCCGGAACAGCGCATCGAGCTGGACAAGCCGCGCATGACGCTGGGCGAACTCAGTATCAGCCTGCTGCTGCATCGTGCCGCTGCCGAGCCCTTGCCGCTAGCCGCGCTGATTACCCCGGACAATCACGCTCTGCGCGATGGCAGCGAGGTGGTCTTCAATCCGCGCCACCTGAAGCCGCTGCAACAGGCCGGCGCGCTGGAGCCGGGCTGCCATGGTCTGGTGGCCCTGACACTGGACAAGAAGCTGGCGCGCAAGCTGGCCGATGCCGAGCAGGAATACCTGATTCAACTGGAAGCAGCACCCAGCGCAGAAGACCTGAAACAAGCTCTGCAACAGCTGAAGCTACCGGGCAAAGCGCCGCGTGGCCTGAAAGTGAGCCGCCAGAGCGACCGCCAGCTGCGACTGGTGCTGACGGCAGTACAGGCCGGCCAACTGGCCGCCATCTGCCAGGGACTGGGCTTGCAGCCGCTGGCCCTGCGCTGCATCCGCATTGGCAAGCTGGGCATTGGTGACCTGCCTGCCGGGCAATGGCGCTATCTGCTGCCGATGGAGTCCTTCTAGGCCCAAGAACTGGCAGCCTGCCGGCGGCTAGTCAGCCGCCAGCGCCGCCACTGCCTGCAAGGCCGCAGCAGCAAAACCCTCGCCCGAGGGCATGGCCTCCGGCCACAGCAGCCGCCGATGTCCCGCAGCCTCTCCCACCCGATAGTCGGCACCCAGTGCATCCAGCCCCAACAGCTGGATGCCATCGGCCACCACCGCCTGGCGCAACAGCGCAGCCTCTTCTTCCAAGGTCAGTTGCGGCTGGCCAGCCAGCTCGGGCGCTTCCAGCCAGCCCATGCGCCCGACGCCACCGATATAGCGCAGCCGCAAAGGCTGCAGGCGGAAGAACATGAAATCCAGCTGCAACAGATCCTCTGCCGCCGGCTGATAACGACAAAAACGTTGCAGCAACGCGGGTTCCGGCTCGATACGCTGCGCATCGGCCACCAGGGTCAGCCGGGCGCCGGCCTGCACATCGCTCACACCGTCCTCCACGATGGACAAGCTGCAACGGCCATCGGCCAGCAGGTTGCGGGTGTGTTCGGCCAGCGCGCTGATCAGCAACAGGGGCCGGTGCGCCTGATCCAGCACATAGGGCAATACCGTGGCATAAGGATAGCCGGGCAGCTGAATGGAATGGCTGGCCAGCGTGGCGTAATGGCTGCCATGCATCAGTTGCAGGGCGACCGTGGATGGAATTTTCACAGCAAGATTCTCCCTTGGACGGCAGGATAGTGAGCCGGCATGTTATGCCACAGCCGCAACGCTGGCGTCAGCGCCATCCGGCAGCGGCTTGCGCTGGCGCAAGCAAGATCAGCGCGAATCCTGCGCCTGCGGCAGCCGGGCCACAAAACGGAACAGCTCGGCAGCCGGCATCGGGCGGGCAAAGTGGTAGCCCTGCATCTGCGCGCAACCCATGGCCTGCAGGCAACGATGCTGGGCCTCGGTTTCCACCCCCTCGGCCACCACATCCATGCCCATGTCGCGCGCCATCGACAGCGTGGCACGCACCACCGCCTCGTCATCGCCACTGCCCGGCAAGGTGCTGACAAAGGCCTGGTCTATCTTCAAGCGGCTGATGGGAAAGCGCTTGAGCCGCGACAGCGAGGAATAGCCGGTGCCAAAATCATCCAGTGCAAAGCGGCAGCCCAGCTGCATCAGCGCATTGAATACCTCCAGATGGCGTGCATCCTCGCTCATCAGCGCGCCTTCGGTCAGCTCCAGCTCCAGCATGCCGGGGGCGATCTGGTAGCGTTTCACCAGCCCGCGCACATAAGGGGTGAGATCGCTGCGTTCCAGCTGTACCGGCGACAGATTCACCGATACCGGCAGCATCAGGCCGGCCGCAGCCCAGCGCCCCAGTTCGACAATCAGCCCGCTGCGCTCGGCCAGACTGATGAACTCACCGGGCAACATCAGCCCGCGCAAGGGATGACGCCAGCGCACCAGCGCCTCGCAACCAATGCAGCGACCGCTGTCGGCATCCAGCTGCGGCTGGTAATACAGCACCAGCTGTGCCGGGTCGTCCTGCAGGGCACGGCGCAGGTCGCGCTCCAGCGTCAGGCGCTCCATGGCCTGGGTATTCATGTCCGGGGTGTAGTAACGCAGGGTGTCACGGCCGGCTTCCTTGGCCGCATACATGGCCATGTCGGCATGGCGCAGCAGGGTGTCCGGGTCTTGCCCGTCCTGCGGGAACAGTGCCACCCCAATGCTGACCGTACAGCGCAACTCGTGCTGCTCCACCACCACCGCCGGGTCGAACAGGGCCAGCAATTGCTCGCCCAGCGCATCCAGCTGTGCCTGCTGCTGGTAAGGCAGCAGGATGACAAACTCGTCGCCACCCAGCCGGGCCAGCATGGCATCCGGCGGCAGCGGCTGTTGCAGACGGCGTGAAATGCCCACCAGCAACTGGTCGCCGACCGGATGGCCCAGGCTGTCGTTGACCGTCTTGAATTCATCCATGTCCAGAAACAGCACCGCCAGCTGACGTTTGTCCTCTTCGGCCATGGCATGGCGTGCCATGGTCAGCCAGCAGGCACGGTTGGGCAGGCTGGTCAGGCTGTCGTGCAAGGCCAGGTAAGTCACATTGGCCTCGGCCTTGCGGGTGGCATCCAGCTGGGTTTGCAGCTGCTGGTTGATATCGGCCAGCTCGGCAGTGCGCTGCTGCACCTCGCCTTCCATGCGTCGGGTATAGCCGGTGACAATCAGCAGAAAACCACCAAACAGGCCGGTCATGGCCAGCCCCACCACAAAGGTGATCCACTCCAGCCAGCTGCGCAGCCCGGCCAGATAATCCTCGCTGGCACGCAGGCGCAATGCCCAGTTGCGCCCGGCAAAGGAAAACTGGCTGAGCAAATGCGGCCGCTGACCGAACCAGCCCTCCTTGCCGCAATTGGCCGGGCCGGACAGGCGGTGGAAACCGGGCGCGCCGTCGCGATCAATCAAGCACACTTCGATATCGTGGCGCACGCCATGCTGCAGCGTGCTGCTGACAATGTCATCCATGCGGAACAGGCTGGAAATCACCCCGCGCAACACCTGATGCTGGCTATCGTCCGTCGGGGCGTATACCGCCTGATACAGCGCCACGCCCTTTTGCTTCTGCGCTTCCTGCACCAGCCGGATGGCCGGACTGGCCATCGGCTGGCCACTTTGCAAGCTGTGCCGGATGGTAGTGGCCAGCTCGGGCGAGGACAGGATGTCCAGCCCCAGCGCACGCTTGTTGCTGGCCAAGGGTTCGATATAGCGGACCGGCAAATAGGAAGGACGCTGCGGCGACGGCGCAACGTGGCCGGCGGCATCACGCGCCAGAATGGAAGAGCCTGCCAGCGCGTGGCCTTCGAATGCTGCGCGCTCGGCATCGCTCACCAGCGGGCACCAGCCCAGGCTTTGCGTACCTGGCAGACGCGCCAGCCAGGATGCTGTCACTTCGCGCCACTGGCTGGCGGAGTCACCCGGGGAGCGGGTCTGCAATTGTTGCAGGGCCAGCATGCCATCCAGCTGCATGTCCAGGCGCTTTTTCAGCGCCAGCTCGATCTGGCCGGCATCGCGGTTGAACTGGCTTTGCACCCGCAGCGCTTCCCAGTGATGAATCAGGGCACTGAAACCGACCATGGTCAGCGCGGTCAGCAACATCGGCCACAGCAAGGCAGGGCTGCGGGCGCGCCATTCGCTGCGCGGGCGGCCAAACCACGCCAGCATCAGTGGCAGCATGATGAGACAGCCAAAGGTATCGCCCAGCCACCAGTTCCAGACATTGAACAGCAGATCGCTGGCCGGCAGCACACCCAGCGCGGCCAGGGTGGGCACGCTGATGCCGCTACTCAGCAAACAGGACAGGGGAATGATGAACAACATCAGCCGGATCACACTGTCTGCGCGATCCAGCGGATTGGGCCAGCCTATCCAGCGCTGGATCAGCCAGCAGGAGCCAAGCGCCTGCACGGTGGCTGCCAGCGGCACCACCAGCAGCGCAAGATAGGCCCAGCCGTGCACACCGGCTTGCCCGCTGGCCACCAGCTGCACCAGCAGCGACCCCAGCAGCACACCCGGCCACAACGCGCGGCCCCACAGCAGCAAGGACATCATGGCGATGCCGGCAGCCGGAAACACCGGTGCGGTATAGCCCGGCGGAATGGCACTGTACAGGGAAGGAACGCCGATCAGGGCATAGACCACAGCCAGCCGCAACATGGCGGGAAATCGAGCAGACACGGAACGTCCTTGCAGATAAATGACAGCCGCCCGACATTAGCATGTCGTGGGCAGAGCGTCACTCATCGCTCTGAAAAATAGATGTTCATGGCATACGCCCGCCGCAGCCCATGAAATGGCCGGGGCGGCGTGACTTAACGGCTGGTGATTCTGGCGGGAATCGCCACATCGGCCTTGGCCGGTGGCTGGCCTTGCAACAGGGAAAAGATTTGTTGCAGGCATTGATCCGCCATGGCCTGGCCATCCTGCACGATGGCATCCACCGGAATCGGCAGGCAGTCCAGCAGCGGATGATCGTCGAAGGTCATCAGACAGGATGGCGCTTCGCGCAGGCGGTGGGTCTGGCTCATGAAGGACAGCACCCCTTCCAGCAAGGTGATGGAGGCGGTAAACAGCGCCTGCGGATAGCGCCCTTCGCGGGCATGCCACTGCTGCATCATGTCAAAACCGGAGGCACGCTGGAAATCGCGCTCCTGCACCCAGTGCGCCTGCTCGGCCAGCCCGTGCGACTGCAAGGCCTGACGATAGCCGGCCAGACGGTCGCGGCTGGGCGACAGCGTGGGCTGGCCGCCGAAATACACCACCTCGCGCACGTCCTGCGCGAGCTTGCTGCCGATCAGCCGCGCCACGGTATCAGTGGCGTCGGTGACCACCGAGGGAATGCCACTGCCGTCAATGCGCCGGTCGACAAACACCAGCGGCAGCCGGGTGGTCCACGGCTGATAGCGGGCAGCATCGCTGCTACAGGGCACCACGGCCATGCCATCCACCTGGCGCGCCACCAGATGCACCATGCCTTCGGCCTCGCGTGCCGGGTCCTCGTCGCTGGTGACCAGCACCAGTTGGTAATCGCGGGCGCGGCACAGGTTTTCCATGGCCTGGGCCAGCGCGGCATGGGCCGAGTTGGTCAGATCGGGAATCACCAGGCCGATGCTGTTGCTGCGCTTGCTGCGCAGGGAGCGTGCCGACTGCGACGGGTTGAAGTGATGCTCGCGCGCCACTTTTTCCACTCGCTCCACCGTGGCCGGTGCAATACGGTAGCGTTCGGCATGGCCGTTCAGCACCATGCTGGCCGTGGTGCGCGAGACGCCGGCGAGACTGGCAATATCATCGATGGTGAGACGCTTGTAGGCAGTCACGGCGGGCTTTCCTGTCAGGAATTGATCACAGATGGCAACAACCCCCGGCAACCATGACAGCAGCGGGGGTTATGCGCGATGTAGCAATTGTATTACAAGCCAGCCGGAGTGAGGCAGCCCCGCTCCGGCAGAGGGCTGGTTTACTGCTTGATCAGATTCAGCGGCACCGGGATGAACTTGTCCACGCTCTGACCGGCAGCCAGCTTCTTGGCGGTCTGGATGCCATACTGGCCGATCAGTTCGGGCTGCTGCTGCACGGTGGCGGCCAGCGTACCGGCTTTCACTGCGGCAACGGCATCGGCCGTGGCATCAAAGCCCACCACCACCACGTTTTTCAGACCAGCCGCCTGAATGGCCTTGAGCGCGCCCAGTGCCATTTCGTCGTTGTGGGCAAACACACCCTGGATGTCCTTGTTGCCCTGGATGATGTTTTCCATCACCGACAGGCCCTTGGCACGGTCAAAATCAGCCGGCTGCTTGGCCAGCAGTTTCACGTCGGCCTTGCCATCCACCACCTTGTGGAAGCCTTCGCCGCGCTCACGGGCGGCAGACGAACCGGCAATGCCTTCCAGCTCGACGATACGGCCCTTGCCACCCAGCTTTTGCAGCAGGAACTCGCCAGCCATCTTGCCGCCAGCCACGTTGTCCGAGGCAATGTGGGCGCTGACTTCGGCACCGTTCACGCTACGGTCCAGCGATACCACCTTGATACCCTTGCCAGTAGCTTCCTTCACCACATTGGCCACGGCGGCGGAGTCGGTCGGGTTGATCAGGATGACGCTGACCTTCTTCTGGATCAGGTCTTCCACACTGGCCTGCTGCTTGGCCGGGTCGTCCTGCGCATCCACGGTAATCAGCTTGATGCCATCCTTCTGTGCTTCGTCTTCTGCACCCTTGCGCAGCGAAACAAAGAAAGGATTGTTGAGGGTGGATACCGCCAGGCCTACGGTCACCTGGCCATCAGCGGCAGCAGCAGCGGGGGCGCTGGCGGCAGCCGGTGCGGCACTGTCCGGGCCTTGCTTGGAACAGGCGGCAATGCCGAATACCAGCAGACTGGCCAGCAGCGGGTGAAGAATGCGATTCATGGTGAGTCTCCCTGATTAATGATTTAGCTTGCGTTGACTGGCCCTGGCACAGGGCCATTGTTGATGCGAAAACCAGTACTTACTTCTTGCCGCTGCGGTCGATCAGCACCGCCAGCAGAATGACCACGCCCTTGATCACCTGCTGATAGAAGGACGATACCCCCAGCAGATTAAGACCATTGTTCAGCACGCCGATCAGCAACGCGCCCATCAGCGTGCCGAAGATCCAGCCGCGGCCACCGGTGAGGCTGGTGCCGCCCAATACCACGGCAGCGATGGCATCCAGCTCGTAGCCGCTGCCGGCAGTAGGCTGGGCCGAATTCAGCCGCGAGGTCAGCACCACGCCGGCCATGGCCGACATGGCACCGGACAGGGTGTAGACCCACAGCTTGATCTGGTCCACCTTCACGCCAGACAGGCGGGCGGCTTCTTCATTGCCACCGGTGGCGTACACATGCCGGCCAAACACGGTTTTCTTCAGCAGGAAGGCAAACAGGCCGAACATGATCAGCATCCACAGCACCGGAATCGGCAGCAGGCCGGCGACATAGCCGCCGCCCAGCATGGAGAACAGATCGCTGTTGAAACCGGTAATCGGGCTACCACCGGACACCACCAGCGCGAGGCCACGCAGAATGGTCATCGATGCCAGGGTGGCGATGAACGGGGCCACCTTGCCCTTGCTGATCACCAGCCCGTTGAACAGGCCCATCAGCCCGCCACCGATTACACCCAACAGGGTAGCCAGCATCGGGTTGACGCCCGCCTGGATCAGCGTGGCGATGGCGACTGAGGACAGGGCGAGAATGGAACCGACCGACAGGTCGATGCCGCCCAGCAGGATCACCAGCGTCATGCCGAAGGCAATCAGCGCATTGATCGATACCTGACGCATCACGTTCAATAGATTGGCCACGGTGAGGAAATCCGGGCTGAGCACGGCCAGTCCCACCGACACCAGCACCAGGGCGATAAAGGGGCCCAGACGCTGCAGGGTGGCTTTTTGTTTTGGAGTCATTGTGTATTCCTTGCTCTGAAATCAGGCGGCATGCGCGGTGCCGGTGGCGGCCGCCATGATGCTTTCCTGGGTAGCGCTGGCCGCCTCGAACAGACCGGTCTGACGACCTTCATGGATCACCAGGATGCTGTTGCTCATGGCCATCACTTCCGGCAGCTCCGACGACACCATCACGATGGCAACACCGGCGGCAGCCAGCTGGTTGATGATGTGATAAATCTCGGCCTTGCCGCCCACATCCACCCCGCGGGTGGGTTCGTCCAGCAACAGCACCTTGGGCGGCTGTGCCAGCCATTTGGCAAACACCACTTTTTGCTGATTGCCACCAGACAGCGATTTCACTTCCAGTTCGGCGTCGCGGGTGCGGATGCGCAATTGCTCGATCAGCCCGGCCACCGCCTGCTGCTCGGCCGCGTCCGATACCACGCCCAGCCGGGCGTATTGCGGCAGATGCACCAGGGTGGCGTTTTCGCGTACCGACATGCCCAGCACCAGGCCCTGGCTCTTGCGGTCTTCCGTCACAAAAGCCAACCCGGCCGCAATGGCCGCACCGGGGCTGCCCAGCTCCACTTGCTGTCCGTCCAGCAGCACCGTCCCTGCGCTGCGGCGGTTCAGGCCAAACAGGGTCTTGAGGATTTCACTGCGCCCGGCACCCATCAGCCCGGCTACGCCCAGCACTTCGCCGGCGCGCACGGCAAAGCTGATGTCGCGCACATGACGCTCGTCAGCCAGCCCGTCCACCTGCAGGCGTACGGCACCCGGCTGCACGGTGCGCTTGGGAAAGCGGTCGCCAATCTCGCGCCCCACCATCATGCGCACCACTTCATCAAAGTCGGTGTGGGCAATCACCCGCTCGCCGACAAAACGACCATCGCGCAACACGCTGATCTTGTCGCAGATGCGGAAGATTTCCTCCATGCGGTGCGACACGTACACGATCGCCACGCCGCGCGCCTTCAGCGCCCGCATCAGGCCGAACAGGGTGTCGATCTCGCGCTCGGTCAGTGCTGCCGTCGGTTCGTCCATGATCAGCAGCTGTGCATCCATGGCCAGCGCCTTGGCGATTTCCACCATCTGCTGCTGGCCGATGGACAGCAGGCCGGCTTCGCATTCCGGGTCGATATTGCCAGCCCCCAGCGCCGCCAGCTGCGCCGATGCCTCGCGTCGCATACGCGCGCTGTCGATCACGCCGAAACGGGAAGGCTCGCGGCCGAGGAACAGGTTTTCCATCACCGACAGCTGCGGAATCAGGTTCAATTCCTGATGGATGATGGCAATGCCGCAGGCTTCCGCCTGACGGGTGGAGCGAATCTCCACCGGCTGGCCATCAATGCGGATGGAGCCGCCATCGCTGCGGTATACCCCGCTGAGGATTTTCATCAGCGTGGATTTGCCGGCACCGTTTTCGCCCATCAGGGCGTGAATCTCACCGCCGGCAATGGCAAAGTCGACCTCTTCCAGCACGCGGACCGGGCCAAAAGCCTTGCTGATGCCCTGCATTACGACATTCATGCGCCGCCCCTCAGAAAATCACGCCGGAATGCAAAATCACATTGGCGTAGGGTGTGCACTCGCCGGTGCGGATCACCACCCGCGCAGCCTGACAGCGTTGCTTGAATTCTTCATGACTGATCCACTCCAGCGCCACACCCTGCCGTGACAGGGCAGCGGCGGTGTCCACCACCGCCGGGTTGTGTGCGCGACACTCGTCGGCAAACACCGCGCGTTCGCACTGAAAATCAGCCAGAACACTGTCCAGCACCCGGGCAAAACCCGGCTCGCCCAGCGCCAGCGCCAGGTCGATGCACTCCACCCCGGGCGGAATCGGCAGGCCACAGTCGGCAATCACCAGGCTATCGGTATGCCCCATGCCGGCCAGTACCCGCGCGATGTCGCGGTTCAGATGTCCCAGTTTCTTCATGACTGTTGTTCCAGAAATTGTTGCAGCGATTCCAGGGTGGGCATGCCGCCCTGCGCACCGCGCCGGGTCACCGACAGTGCGGCAGCGGCATTGGCACGCCCTACCGCTGCGGCCAGCCCCATACTCCAGAATGCCGCCAGCGCACCATTAAAGGTATCGCCGGCACCGGTACTGTCCACTGCCACCACCGGGAAACCGGCAATCTGCTGCAGGCTGCCTTGGGCGTCGGCATAGCTGGCACCCTGGCTGCCCTGGGTCATCACGATGCCGCCAGGACGGCCGGCCAGCAATTGCTGCCAGGGCTGTTGACTGGACAGGGCGACGGCCAGTTCGTATTCGTTGGGGGTCAGCAGGCTGACCTGCTGCAGCAAGCTTTCCGGCAAGGGCTGCGCTGGTGCCGGATTCAGAATGAAGGGCTTGCCGTGGCGCACGGCCAGCATGGCGGCATGCTCTACCGTGACCAGCGGCACTTCCAGCTGGGCCAGTACCACGTCGGCGTCGATGAAGGCCTGCTCGGCGGCGTCCAGCTGCGCCGGCAGCAGCGCGTGGTTGGCGCCGGGTACAACCAGAATGGCATTGTCACCACCGGCCAGGGTAATGCTGGCCATGCCGGTGGCTTCATCCACACGGCTGATCCAGCGGGTATCGATACCCTCGCTCTTGAGGCCGGCTAGTAATTGGTCGCCAAAAGCGTCCTTGCCCAGGCAGGCGATCAGGCTGACTTCGGCCCCCAGACGGGCGGCGGCCACCGCCTGATTGGCGCCCTTGCCGCCGGGATAAGTGGCAAAGCGGTGGCCAAACAGGGTTTCACCCTGGCGCGGAAAGCTGTCCGCTTCCACCACCAGGTCCATGTTGACGCTACCGATCAGCAAAACTCGGCTCATGTCTTGTCTTTCCAGGCGCAGCGCCACCAACTTGGCCAGGCGCGGCGGTGTCATTTGACACGGCGGGCGCAGGCAGTGGCAGGCTGCTGTTCATTAGAGGCTAAAACGTACTCAGCAATTGGGTGAACTTATAGCAGAGCCGGCATGTCGGTGGAAGCACAACACGCAATAAATGTAAGTTTTCAACTACATGGCAGCGAAAAAAAACCACACCGTGGTGCAAGACTGCCAGCCAACGGCGCGCTTTAGCCAGTAGCACGCACCACGGCGGTGCCAAGGACGCTCGCCATGTAGTTGCAGCGCACAAATCATCAGCCCCTTGTCCGGCAAGGATTCCTGCTTGTCCTTGTCGCACCGCAGCAGGAAAACTCCGCGCGCGCGCTGCCGACAAGTCCCCTGCGCCAGCAAGCCGGCTGTGCTAAAATCGGCCAACACATTCATTTGATTATGAAAACACTCATCATCGCCCTCTTGCTCTGCCTGCTGTCACTGCCAGCCATGGCCGTGAACAGACTGCTGCCCGCCAATATCCTGGCCGGCACCATCTCCAGCGTGGACAACAACACCGTCACTTTCGTGAAGAGCGAAAGCTCCTTGCTGCGCGCGCTGCTGGCGACGCTGATCCCCTCCGGTCAGAGCTATGCCACCGCGCCCGGCCTGCGCATTTTCGACGGTGACAACCGCTTCGTGCTCACCGGCCAGTTGCCCACCCTGGTGGGACAGACAGTCGGCATCACGCTGGATCTGCAAGGCAATATCAACCGTATCTGGGTGCTGAGCGAGGCTGAAATCGCGCTGCTGCAGCAGCGTCAGCAGTAAGGCCCACCCCATGAACCAGCTGGAATCCGCGTAGCAATGAAGAAGGTATACATCAAGACCTTCGGCTGCCAGATGAACGAATACGACTCTGACAAAATGGTCGACGTTCTGGGCGATGCCGAAGGCATGATCAAGACAGACAATCCCGAAGAAGCCGACGTCATCCTGTTCAACACCTGCAGCGTGCGGGAAAAAGCCCAGGAAAAGGTGTTTTCCGACCTCGGCCGCATCCGTCCGCTGAAAGAAGCCCGCCCCGACCTGATCATCGGCGTCGGTGGCTGCGTGGCCAGCCAGGAAGGCGACACCATCGTCAAGCGTGCGCCTTATGTCGACGTGGTGTTCGGCCCGCAAACCCTGCACCGCTTGCCGGAGATGATCCGCGCCCGCCAGTACAGCGGCGCGGCCCAGGTGGATATTTCCTTCCCCGAGATCGAAAAATTCGACCACATCCCGCCGGCCAAGGTCGACGGTGCGGCGGCCTTTGTCTCCATCATGGAAGGCTGCTCCAAATACTGCTCCTTCTGCGTGGTGCCTTACACCCGTGGCGAGGAAGTATCGCGCCCGTTTGAAGACGTGCTGACCGAAATCGCCGGCCTCACCCAGCAGGGGGTGAAGGAAATCACCCTATTGGGCCAGAACGTCAATGCCTATCGCGGCCTGATGGCGGATGGCGAGATCGCCGATTTCGCCCTGCTGCTGGAATACGTGCACGAAATGCCGGGCGTGGAGCGCTTGCGCTTTACCACCAGCCATCCGCGCGAGTTCACCCAGCGCATCATCGACTGCTATGGCAAGCTGCCCAAGCTGGTCTCGCATCTGCATCTACCGGTGCAGAGCGGCGCCGACCGCATCCTCAGCGCCATGAAGCGCGGCTATACCGGGCTGGAATACAAGTCCATCATCCGCAAGCTGCGCGCGCTGCGCCCGGACCTGTGCCTGTCATCCGACTTCATTGTCGGCTTCCCCGGTGAAACCGAGGCTGATTTCGAACAGACACTGAAGCTGGTCAAAGACCTGGAATTCGACTTCAGCTATGTTTTCATCTACAGCGCCCGTCCCGGCACGCCGGCGGCCAATCTGGTCGACGACACCCCGCACACGGAAAAGGTGCGGCGGCTGGAAGCACTGAACGAAGTGATCGAGGCACGCGGCTATGCCATCAACCAGAGCATGGTCGGCAGCGTGCAGCGCGTATTGGTGGAGAATATCTCCAAGAAAGACCCGAACATGCTGGCAGCCCGCACCGCCAACAACCGGGTGGTGAATTTTGTCGGCCAGCCGCGCCTACTCAAGCAGATGGTGGATGTGGTGATTACCGATGCCCGTCCGCACTCGCTGATGGGTGAAATCCTGACTCAAGAAACCGCGTAAAGCCCTCGCGCAAAGGCCCGTCATGTTTATTGTTGCACTCAGTTATATCGCCCCGCTGGAAGAGATCGACGCCCAGCTGGCACAGCACGTGCTGTGGTTGAAACAGTGCTACGCCGACGGGCTGTTTCTCGCCTCCGGCCGCAAGGAACCACGCACCGGCGGCATCATTCTGGCGCGTGGTGAACGGCAGGCCCTACAACAAAGACTGGCGCAAGACCCGTTCGCCCTGGCCGGGCTGGCGCGTTATGACATCACCGAATTCCACCCCAGCATAACTGCCCCCGGGCTGGAAGGGCTGGCCGATACTGCAGTGGAGCCTGCTCCTTGAACCAGAACCCCGCTAGCCAGCTGTTGCTGGCACCCCGTCCGCTCAGCCGGCATGCCCGCCGGGCTGCCCTGGCCTGCCTCATCGCCCTGCCGCTATTGCTGCTGCCCAGCCTCTTGCTGGGCCAGCCCGGCGTGAATGGCGGCTGGGGTAGCCGCTCGCTATTGCTGCTGACCGGCCCGGCGGCCATTGGCGGCACGCTGGGGCTGTATGCCGTGCTGCTGTATTTGCTGGACAAGCTCACCCTGGCTGGCCTGCGCAATGGCCTGTTCATGCTGCTGACCCTGCTGGCCTGCGTGCTGCTTGTTCTGGAAGCCAGTTTCTGGTTTGCCTTGCTGTTCAGCCACTGAACCCTCTTTCGCCTACACGATGAATACCACTCCTCTCAGTTTCAATCCGGTCGACAATGAACGGCTGGCCCGTCTGTGCGGTCCGCTGGACGAAAACCTCAAGCAGATCGAAACCGGTCTGGATGTGCAGATCCAGCGCCGTGGCGAGCACTTCAAGTGCAGCGGCGAACACGCCGATCTGGCGGTCTACAGCCTGACCCGGCTGTATCTGCTGGCGGAAAAGCGCGACATCTCCATCGACGACGTGCAGCTGGAACTGGTGGAAGTACGCCAGCACGAGCAGCAGGATGCCGATGTACCCGTGCTGCTGACCCGCCGTGGCGATCTGCGTGGCCGTACCCCGCGCCAGAGCGGCTATATCAAGGCCATCAGCCAGCATGACATCACCTTTGGCATCGGCCCGGCCGGTACCGGCAAGACCTATCTGGCCGTGGCCTGCGCGGTGGATGCCATGGAGCGCGATGCTATCAAGCGCATCGTGCTGGTGCGCCCGGCGGTGGAAGCTGGCGAAAAACTGGGCTTCCTGCCCGGCGATCTGGCCCAGAAGGTCGATCCTTATCTGCGCCCGCTCTACGACGCCCTGTACGATCTGATGGGCTTCGACCGCGTCACCCGGCTGTTCGAGAAGAACCTGATCGAAATCGCGCCGCTGGCCTATATGCGCGGCCGCACGCTCAACAACGCCTTCATCATTCTGGACGAGGCGCAGAACACCACGCCGGAGCAAATGAAGATGTTCCTCACCCGCATCGGCTTCGGCTCGCGTGCGGTGATTACCGGCGACGTGACGCAGATCGACCTGCAGCGTCATCAGAAAAGCGGGCTGGTGGAAGTGGAAAAGATCCTGGGCCAGGTACGTGGCATTCATTTCCACCATTTCCAGAGCGAAGACGTGGTGCGCCATCCGCTGGTGCAGAAAATCGTCGATGCCTACGATCACTATCAATTGAAGAACGATGAAACAAGCCAAGCGAAATAATCCGCTGCCGCGCCTAGCCGCCCGCCTGCAGCTGACACTGGAAGACCGCAGCCAGGCACAGCTGCTGCCGGACGACAAACTGATCCGCCGTTGCTGCCAGGCCGCCCTGCAAGCTGATGTAAAACAGGCCCAGGTCAGCATCCTGCTGGTAGGCAGCGAGGAAGGCCGTAGCCTCAACAACACCTACCGTGGCAAGGACTACGCCACCAATGTGCTGTCTTTTGCGCTGAATGAAGGCGAAAATGTCGCCGGCCTGCCCTTGTTCGGCGATCTGGTGCTGTGCACCGAGGTGGTGGAAAAAGAAGCCGCCGAGCAAGGACTGGACCTGATGGCCCACTATGCCCACCTGCTGGTACACGGCATGCTGCACTTGCAAGCTTATGATCACGAGGATGACGAAGAAGCGGAAATCATGGAGACGCTTGAAACTGTCATTCTTGCGAAGTTAGGATATCCCGATCCCTATCTAGAGGAAAAACGCTAACCCCATGGAAGACCCCAGTAAACACAAGCCCAGCCTGTTGGAACGCTTGTCCGCCATGCTCCTGCGCGAACCGGAAGACCGCGAGGAGCTGATTACCCTGTTGCACTCCGCCTTTGAACGCAATCTGCTGGACGCTGAAGCGCTGGCCATGATCGAAGGCGTGCTGGAAGTCAGTGACCTGACCGCTCGCGACGTGATGATTCCGCGCAGCCAGATGGACGTCATCCGTATCGACGACCCCATCGAGCGCCTGCTGCCGGATGTGCTGCGCACCGGTCACTCGCGCTTTCCGGTCATCGGCGACAACAAGGACGACGTGCTGGGCATTCTGCTGGCCAAGGATCTGCTGCATTACTTCCATGCGCCCAAAACCTTCGATCTGCGCGCCACGCTGCGCGCCGGCGTGTTCGTGCCGGAATCCAAGCCGCTGGACGTGCTGCTGCGCGAATTCCGCTCCAACCGCAACCACATGGCCATCGTGGTGGACGAATACGGCGGCGTGTCCGGTCTGGTGACCATTGAGGATGTGATCGAACAGATCGTCGGCGATATCGAAGACGAATACGACTTCGAAGAAGACGACAACAATATCGTACCGGTGCGCGACCAGCGTTACCGCGTGAACGCCCTCACCGAAGTGGCCGACTTCAACGAATACTTCGCCACCGACTATGCCGACGACGACGTCGATACCGTAGGCGGCCTGGTGATTTCGCTGATCGGCCACCTGCCCAAGCGTGGTGAAACCGTGGAATCCGGCTCGCTGCGCTTCACCGTATTGCGTGCCGACAGCCGCCGCCTGCAGACCCTGCTGGTGGAACGTCTGCACCCCAATACCACCGATAGCAGCCACGACTGACATGCGCACCCTGTTTGTGCTGATTGCCGCCGCCCTCGCCGGCACCCTGACCCTGTACGGCTTTGCGCCGTACCGCCTGTACGGTCTGCTGCCGCTGTCGCTGGCGGCGCTGGCACAACTGGTGCAACGCAACCCGCAGCTCGCCTTCCGCACAGGCTATGTCTGGGGCGTGGCGGCCTACACCAGCAACTTCAACTGGATCTACCACAGCCTGCACGATGTCGCCGGCCTGCCCGCGCTGCTGGCCGCGCCGCTGGTGCTGCTGCTGCCCGCCTATCTGGCCATCTGGCCAGGCCTTGCCTGCTGGTTGACCACGCGCATCGATCAGCGGCCCTGGGTGCGCTGGCTGCTCGCCTTCCCCGCGCTGTGGGAGCTGGGCGAATGGCTGCGCAGCTGGGTGATGACCGGCTTTCCCTGGGGGGCCATCGGCTATTCGCAGGTAACGGAAAGCCCGCTGTCCGGCTTCATTCCCATTGGTGGCGTCCACCTGGCCAGCTATCTGGTGGCGCTTACCGCCGGCGCACTGGTCTTGGTCGCCAGTGGCAACCGCCTGCAACGCATGGCCGCCGTGGTCGGCATCACCCTGCTGTGGAGTGGTGGTTTCTGGCTGCAATCCATCAACTGGACCACCCCGACGGGCAAGCCCTACCGGGTGGCACTGGCCCAGGGTGATATTGCCCAGGCCATCAAATGGGACCCGGCTACCTTCGAGGAAACCCTGAAGATTTATTACCAGCAGGTGGCCAGCACGCAGGCCGAGGTGATGATCCTGCCCGAAACCGCACTGCCGGTATTCCTGGACGACCTGCCTTCCGGCTATCTCACCATGATCGCCGGCGATGCCCGCCGCAAGAACATGGCACTCGCCACCGGTATCCCACGCCGCACCAACGACGGCCGGGGCTACCTGAACGCGGTGGTCACCCTCACTGACACCGCCCAGCCCTATTACGCCAAGGACCATCTGGTGCCTTTTGGCGAATTCATTCCGCTGCCGGCGCTGATCGGCTGGATTTACCAGTACATGAACATGCCACTGTCCGGCTTCAGCCGCGGCGGTGCCAACCAGGCTCCGCTACTGCTGGCCGGCCACAAGATCGCCTTCAATATCTGCTATGAAGACAGCTTTGGTGAAGAGCTGATCGGCCCGGCGGCACAGGCCGGCATACTGGCCAATGTCAGCAATCTGGCCTGGTTCGGCAAAAGCGTGGCGATGAGCCAGCATCTGCAGCTGTCCCAGGCGCGGGCGCTGGAAACCGGCCGCTTCATGCTGCGTGCCACCAATACCGGCATGACCGCTATCATCCGCCCGGATGGCGAGATCGCCAGCGTGGCCGCACCCTTTACCCAGCAGGTACTGGAAGGCATGGTGCAGGATTATCAGGGCCTCACTCCCTATATGCAGCGCGGCAACCAGCCGGTGATCGGCAGCTGCATCGCCCTGCTACTGCTGGCCATCGGCCTGGGGGCCTGGCAGCGGCGGCAAAGCAGCCGCCCGCCCGAGCAGGCGGCATCATAGAAAAAGCCCTCCTGCGAGGGCTTTTCTGTTTGGATCACCAGACTCAGACATGGAAGCGGGAGACCAGCTGCCGCAGATCATCCGCCAGGGTGTGCATGGCCTGCACTTCCTGCGAAGTGCCAGCGGATTCGGCAGCATTGCTGCTGGCGCTGCGGGCAATCAGTTCCACCTGCTGGGCAATTTCGGTACTGGCACTGCCCTGCTCTTTCAGCGCATGGGAAATTTCGTTCACCACATCCACCACCCCGGTGGCGCTGTCGCGAATATGCGAGATGGCCTCGCCCCCCTGCACCGCCAGTTGCAAACCGGTTTTCACTCGTCCTACCGCCTCTTCCATACAAGCACGCGACTGGTCCGAGCTGGTCTGGATTTCCTGGATCATGCCGGCGATTTCCTGAGTCGCCTGGCCAGTACGCTCGGACAGCTTGCGCACCTCGTCGGCCACCACGGCAAAGCCACGGCCCATCTCTCCGGCGCGTGCTGCTTCGATGGCCGCATTGAGCGCCAGCAGATTGGTCTGGTCGGCAATATCCTTGATCACCTGCATGATGCTGGAAATGGTCTGGGTCTTGCTGGCCAGATCGGCAATCGTGACCGCCGCCTGATCCACCGATTCATTGATGCGGTGCATTTCACTCACCGCGCTGGAAATCACTTCGCCACCCTCCCGCGACAAGCGGCCTGACTCTTGCGACAGATTGCGCGCATCCTGGGCATGGCTGGAAATATGATTGATGCTGACCGTGAGCTGTTCGATCGAAGCCGCCATGGCCGCAGCAGCCTCACTTTGCTGGTCAGAGCCACTGACCACGGCATCGGAGCGGCGCGCCACATCGGAGCTCATCTGCGACAGGCGACCAGCCTCGTCAGCAATCTCACGCACCAGTTGCTTCAGGTGCTGCTGCATGTCGGCCACGGCGGCCATCACGCTGCTCTTGTCACCGGCTTGCAAGGGCACCACGGTATCCAGATGGCCATCGGCAATACGGCGCACCACGCGCATGGTATCGCCAGGATCGGCCCCCAGCTGTCCCAGGATGCTGCGCATCAGGAACACCCCGGCAATCAGCAACAACAGCAGAATGACGCCAACCTCCAGCAGCGTCAGCCACAGCTGCTGCATGAAGGCGGCACGGACATCATCCAGGTAAATGCCGGTACCAATCACCCAATGCCAGCGCGCGCTGGTCATCAGGTAGGAAATCTTCGGCTGGGGTTGATCAAAGCCGGGCTTGTCCCACACATATTCAGCAAAACCCTGGCCATTGCCCTTGCTGACCGTATCGATGAACAACTGCCCCAGATCGACACCGGTCGGCGTCTTCAGCCCCTGGACATTCTTGCCCAGCATGGCGGCCTTGGCACCGTGGATGACGTAGTTCCAGTTCTGGTCGTAGCCGAAGAAATATTCTTTCTTGTCGTAATGACTGGCCATCAAGGTGGTGGCCGCCATCTGCTTGGCCTGCGCCTCACTCAGCTTGCCACTGGCTTCCAGCGCTTCATAACTGCTGATGACGCCCAGCGCGCTTTCCGTCAGATTGCGCGTCTTGTCCTGTCTGTCCTGCAACATGGCATTGCGCTGGTTGTATAGCGCCAACCCGCTCAAGGCACAGATCAGCAAGGCCACCAGCAATAGCCAGGCGATCAGGCGAGCGCGCAAGCTCATTCCGGTATTTGTTTTCATGGTTTTCTCTCTGGTCCCGTTGGCAGTGTTTCTAGCAAGCAACTGCTCTAAATATCAGTACGACGTCATTCTACCGCGATGCAGGCCACTCGCCACAGGGGTTTACCCATGGATATATTTCAAATTAGAAGAGCATCTTTCAGAATACATCCTCAATTTCATCAAATCCGGTTTTTTCTACCACCAGGGCGACCACACCAGACATAAAAAAACCCGGCCTCGGGCCGGGTCAAAAGAGATGGGTAGCCCGCAGGCTCCGCCTCTGGGTCGTCCTTATTTCATGGTGGGCATCACGAATTCGGCAGTCAGCTTTTCCGGCCAGCGGCTGGTGATGGTCTTCATGCGGGTGTAGAAACGCACCCCTTCCGGACCGTGCATGTGGTGGTCGCCAAACAGCGAGGCTTTCCAGCCACCAAAGCTGTGGAAGGCCATCGGTACCGGAATCGGCACATTCACGCCGACCATGCCCACCTGGATGCGGTGGGAAAATTCGCGCGCCGCACCGCCGGAGCGGGTAAAGATGGCCGTGCCATTAGCATAGGGGTGGGCGTTGATCAGATTGACCGCACTGTCAAAATCCGGCACCCGTACCACCGACAATACCGGCCCGAAAATTTCTTCCTTGTAGATGGTCATGTCAGGGGTGACGTGATCAAACAGGCAGGGGCCGAGGAAGAAACCGTTCTCATGCCCCGGGTGCTGGTAATCACGCCCATCCAGCAACAATGTTGCGCCTTCGGCCACACCTTGGTCGACATAGCCTTTGACCTTGTCGCGATGTTGACGGGTAACCAGCGGGCCCATCTCGGCGGCGGCATCGGCCCCCACGCCAATTTTCAGCGTGGCGGCACGCGCCTTCAGGCGCTCGACCAGTTGATCGGCTACATCGCCCACCGCCACCGCAACGGAAATGGCCATGCAGCGTTCGCCGGCAGAGCCGTAGCCAGCGCCCATCAGTGCTTCCACCGTGCCATCCAGATCGGCATCCGGCATCACCACCATATGATTCTTGGCACCACCCAGCGCCTGCACACGCTTGCCGTGGCGAGCACCGGTTTCATAGATGTACTGGGCAATCGGCGTGGAGCCAACAAAGCTGATGGCGGACACATCCGGGTGGGTCAACAGTGTATCCACGGCCAGCTTGTCACCATGCACCACATTGAACACACCATCCGGCAAGCCGGCTTGCTGCAGCAGATCCGCCAGGAACAGGGCGGCAGACGGATCGCGCTCCGACGGTTTCAGGATGAAGCAGTTACCGCAGGCAATGGCTACCGGCAGCATCCACAGCGGCACCATGGCCGGGAAGTTGAACGGCGTGATACCGGCCACCACCCCCAGCGGCTGGCGCATGGAGTGGCTGTCGATACCGCTGCCCACCTGCTCGGTGAACTCACCCTTGAGCAGCTGCGGAATACCACAAGCAAACTCCACCACTTCCAGACCACGGGTGACTTCACCCAGTGCGTCCGACACCACCTTGCCGTGTTCGGCGGAGATGATTTCGGCCAGCTTGCGCTGATTGGCTTCCAGCAACTCCTTGAACTTGAACATCACTCGCGAACGCTTCAGTGGCGAGGTTTCAGCCCAGGCAGGGAAAGCGCGACGGGCGTTGGCGACCGCCGCATTCACTTCATCCACACTGGCCAGACCGACCTGCGCCACCACTTCGCCCAGTGCCGGATTGTAAACATCGGCCACACGGCCGCTTTGGCCCTGATACAGTTCGCCGCCAATAAAATGTGCAATGGTTTTCATCTTGAATCCTGTCCGGTCTTTCTGGAGGTATACGTTCAGGCCGTGGCCTGGATAGCGTCGCCAATCACGGCAAACAAGCGGTCGATTTCGGCTTCGCTGATGATCAGCGGCGGCGAGACGGCGATGATGTCGCCGGTAAAGCGCACCAGTACGCCGGCTTCCCAGCACTTGAGGAAGACATCGAAGCCACGCGCACCCGGCGCACCCGGACGGCTGTCCAGTTCGATGCCGGCGACCAGGCCCAGGTTACGGATGTCCTTGACGTTTTTCACGCTCTTAAGCTGGTGCGCCTTGGTTTCGAACAGGCCGGACAAGGCGGCGGCGCGCTGGAACAAGCCCTCTTCCTGGTACAAGTCCAGCGTGGCAATCGAGGCAGCGCAGGCCAGCGGGTGTGCCGAATAGGTATAACCATGCGGGAACTCGATGGCACGGTCGGCGGCAGCCGCCATGAAGGCATCGTGAATTTCCGGCTTGACCAGCAGCGCGCCCATCGGCACCACGCCATTGGACAGGCCCTTGGCGCAGGTGATGATGTCGGGCAGCACATCGAATTTGTTGGCAGCCCAATCCGCACCCAATCGGCCAAAACCGGTAATCACTTCATCAAAAATCAGCAAAATGCCGTATTTGTCGCAGATCTGGCGCAGGCGCTTGAGATAGCCCTTCGGCGGAATCAGCACGCCGGTGGAGCCGGCCATCGGCTCGACAATCACTGCCGCGATGGTGGACGGGTCGTGCAGGGTGGTAATGCGGGCGTCCAGCTCATCGGCGAATTCGGCACCGAATTCCGGCTCACCACGGGTAAAGGCATTGCGGGCCAGGTCATGGGTGCTGCGCAGGTGATCTACCGTCGGCAAGGCCACCGGGAACAGCTTGCGGTTGCCGGCAATGCCGCCCACCGAAATACCGCCGAAGTTGACACCGTGATAACCACGTTCGCGACCGATCAGCTTGACCCTTGCGGCATCGCCCCGCACGCGGTGATAGGCCACCGCCATCTTCAACGCGGTGTCGGCAGCTTCGGAACCGGAGTTGACATAGAACACCTTGGACAGACCCTGGGGCGCCATGGCCGCCAGCTTTTCCGCTGCCTCGAAGGCCTTGGGATGGCCAATCTGGAAGGGCGGCGCATAGTCCAGGGTGGCAATCTGCTTCTGGATGGCTTCGACGATGGGCTTGCGATTGTGACCAGCATTCACACACCACAGGCCGGCACAGCCGTCCATGATCTCGCGGCCAGCGTCGTCCTTGTAGTACATGCCATCAGCGCTCACCAGCATGCGCGGTGCGCTCTTGAAATGGCGGTTAGCCGTAAACGGCATCCAGAATGCATCCATATTGAGTTCGGTCATGTGTTCTTCCTCCTGACGGCAGTCGTCTCTGCCTGATGTCTGACAATTTAGTCATCACACCAATACAATTACAGGTACAGTTATGCAGATATTTGTCATGACCGTATCGGTAAATTCACCAGTACAGTTCAGCAAGCACAGCGGTTAGCTGCCTGCTTGCCTCCCGTGGAAAGCAACCATGACCAGCCTGAGCATCAGTCCACAAGCCGGCCAGACCCTGGTCGACGCCATTGTCAGCGCCATTAGCCATGCCATCGATGCCGGTCACTGGCGGCCCGGCACGCGCATTCCCTCGATACGCCGCTTCGCCACGGATAATGGTGTCAGCCCGTTTACCGTGGTTGAAGCCTACGACCGCCTGTTGTCACAGGGCTATCTGCGTTCGCGTCCGGGTTCGGGCTTTTACGTGGAAGTGCGCCAACGCAGCGGTACGCTGCGCCAGGCAGCGCGTCTGGAAGACTTGCCCATCGATGAGCACTGGCTGCTGCGCAATGTATACGAGCATTCAGAACAGGCATTGCAGGCCGGTTGTGGCTGGCTGCCCTCCGCCTGGTATGACATCGAAGCGCAACAGAAAGCCCTGCGTGCACTGGCGCGGCATGGTGATATGAATCTGCGCTATGGCGACCCCAAAGGCTATCCGGTGCTACGCCGGCAGCTGGCACAGCAACTGGCAGAAAAAGGTGTACCAGTACAGGGGGACGACATCCTGTTGACACAGGGAGCCAGCAAAGCGCTGGATATGGTGGCCTGCGCGCTGCTACGCCCCGGCGATACCATACTGGTAGACGATCCCGGCTATTGCAATCTCATGTCCTGCCTGGCATTTCGCGGCTTCAACCTGGTGGGCGTCCCCTGGACCGAGCAAGGACCTGACATCCCCACCTTGCAGGCCTTACTCGAAACTCACCGACCGCGCGCCTTCTTCACCAATCCCTGGCTGCAAAATCCTACCGGTGCCAGTTATTCGGTACAAACGGCGCATCAGGTGCTCAAGCTGGCCGAGCAATACGATTTGTTGCTGGTGGAAGACAATGTTTCGGGGGACTTCACCCATGGCCGCCAACCCACGCTGGCCGCACTGGATGGCCTGCGTCGTGTCATCTACATTGACAGTTTTTCCAAGACGCTGTCGCCAGGCTTGCGCGTGGGTTTTATTGCCTGCCCGGCGGATAGTGTGGAAAAGCTGCTGCGCTACAAAATGATGTCCGGCCTGACCACACCGGAGCTGAATGAGCGAGTGGTGCTGGAAATGCTCAACGAAGGCCGCTACCGGCGACAGGTGGAAAAACTGAAGTCACGCTTGGCCGAAGCACAGTTTCTTGCAGCCGAACGCTTATTGGCACTGGACTGGCAATTGTTTACCCGCCCCAGCAACGGCCTGTTCCTGTGCGCCAGGCCGCCACAGCCCATTGATACCATGCAGTTGGCCGAGCAAGCCTTGAAACAGGATATCCTGCTGGCACCGGGGCACCTGTTCCGCCCCTACGGTGAAGCCAGCCACTGGCTACGCTTCAATGTTGCCTACAGCCAGGATGAGCGCTTATGGCGCTTTCTGCAGGATCACACCAGTGCCAGAGCTGGCCAGCAATGCTAGCATGAGCGGCAAACCACCATTTTTAGCGGAGTTTTCATGCAACTGAGCCAGATGTTCGTGCATCCGATGAAATCGGCCCGTGGTATTAGCTATAGCCGTGCCTATGCCAGCCAGCAAGGCTTGCTGCACGACCGCGAATGGCTGCTGGTCACACCGGAAGGCCGCTTTCTTACCGCGCGCGAATTTCCGCGCATGGTGCTGATTGAAATGGATCTGATTCCGGGCGGCATGCTGCTTAAAGCACCCGGCATGCCAGCTGTGATGGCCATGACCCAGGTTTATACCCGGCCGGTTGTCACTGCAGTTTGGAAGGATGAATTCAGCGCGCTGCACGGTGACAGTCATGTGGATGGCTGGTTTAGCCAGTACATGGGCATTCCTTGCAAATTGCTGTGGCTCGGCATGCACTCCCGCCGCACCCTGCAATCTGGCAATACGCCAATGTCGTTTGCTGACGGCTACCCCTATCTGCTAGTCAATCAGGCTTCGCTGGATGCCTTGAATCAGGACTTGCCTCAGGCGGTCAGCCTGCGCCACTTCCGCCCGAATCTGGTTATCGATGGCGCCATGCCTTATGAAGAAGATGACTGGAGCGTCATTCGCATTGGCGACATCCTGTTTGATGTGGCAAAGCCATGTACCCGCTGCCAGTTGACCACAGTCGATCCACAAACCGGTGAATTCTCCAGCGACAACGAGCCAATGCACACGCTGATTCGCACCCGCCAGCTGCCCGAAGGCATCTGCTTTGGAGTCAACCTTGTCGCCCGCAGTGAAGGGATACTGGAACTGGGTGCTGCGGTGGAAGTTGTAGAATCACGCTACACCTTCTGAATAGATAACAGAGCATAGCGGTCATGCCCGGCGGTCGAAACATCAGACTTGATTAGTCTCGTGTGAAAATCGGCCGGCCACCAGCCCGGTTTGAGCTGCCCGACAAGGGATTCTGGCCTGCGAAACAGACTCAGAAATGAAAAAAGCCAGCTTACGCTGGCTTTTTTCACAACTTCACTGAAAATTACTCAGCGGAGTCATCTACGACTGCGACGGCATCTTCAGCACGATCCACCAGCTCTACCAGAGCCATCGGGGCGTTGTCGCCCTTGCGGAAACCGTACTTCAGGATACGCACATAACCACCATTGCGGGCGGAGAAGCGCGGGCCGAGTTCGTCGAAGAGTTTAACCACGATATCGCGGTCACGAGTGCGGTCAAACGCCAGACGACGGTTGGCGAGAGACGGCTTTTTGCCGAGCGTAATCAGCGGCTCGGCCACACGACGCAGTTCCTTGGCTTTCGGCAGCGTGGTCACGATAACTTCGTGCTTCAGCAGCGAATTCGCCATGTTGCGCAGCATCGCCAGACGATGGCTGGTCGTGCGGTTCAGTTTACGATTACTGTAACGATGACGCATTGTTAATGTCCTTTAGTCTCAAACTTACGGCTTTTCCAGACCAGCCGGAGGCCAATTCTCGAGCTTCATGCCGAGAGTCAGGCCCTTCGAAGCGAGAACTTCTTTGATCTCGTTCAGCGACTTGCGACCGAGGTTCGGAGTCTTCAGAAGCTCGGTTTCAGTACGCTGGATCAGATCGCCGATGTAGTAAATGTTCTCTGCCTTCAGGCAGTTGGCCGAACGAACCGTCAGTTCAAGATCGTCTACCGGACGCAGCAAGATCGGATCGATCGGCGGCGCCTTTTCAACGACTTCTTCAACCGCTGTGCCTTGGAGGTCAGCAAAGATCGACAGCTGATCCATCAGAATACGTGCAGCATTACGCACGGCCTGTTCCGGTTCGATGACGCCATTGGTCTCAATATCGAGAACCAGGCGGTCGAGGTCGGTACGTTGCTCAACACGGGCGCTTTCCACTGCAAAGCTCACACGGCGAACCGGCGAGAAGGAAGCATCCAGTTGAATGGTACCGATGGAACGGTTTTCTTCATGCATGGACCGAACAGACACAGGCTGATAGCCACGGCCTTTTTCGACCTTGATCTCCATGTCGATTTTGCCACCAACGGAGAGATGAGCAATCACGTGTTCCGGATTGATCACTTCCACGTCATGCGGCAACTCGATATCGCCAGCCAAGACAGCGCCTTCGCCTTCCTTTTTCAGGGTCAGCACAACACTGTCACGACCATGCAGCTTAAGCACTACGCCCTTGAGGTTGAGGAGGATGTCTACGACATCCTCACGCACGCCATCAAGTGCGGAATACTCATGCAAAACGCCAGCGATAGTCACTTCGGTAGGAGCAAAGCCCGGCATCGACGACAGCAGAATGCGGCGCAGCGAGTTTCCCAGAGTATGGGCGTACCCACGCTCGAACGGCTCCATCGATACGCGTGCATGGGTCGCGGAGACCGGCTGCACGTCAATCAGACGAGGTTTCAAAAATTCCGAAGCGCTGTTTTGCATAGTCATTCCCTAAGAGCTAGCGATTACTTGGAGTAGAATTCCACAACGAGTTGTTCGTTGATATCGCTAGACAGTTCGGAACGTTCCGGAGCAGATTTGAAGACGCCTTCCATCTTCTTGGAGTCAACCGACACCCAAGTAGGGAAACCACCTTGCTCAGCCAGAGCCAGACCTTCTACGATACGGGCCTGTTTCTTGGCCTTTTCGCGGACAGACACAACGTCACCAGCTTTAACCTGGAAAGACGGAATGTTAACTACCTGGCCGTTCACAACGATAGCCTTGTGGCTTACCAACTGACGTGCTTCTGCACGAGTGGAGCCAAAGCCCATGCGATATACAACGTTGTCCAGACGGGCCTCGAGCAGCTTCAGCAGGTTTTCACCAGTGGAGCCTTTACGACGCACAGCTTCCGCAAAGTAGTTGCGGAACTGACGCTCGAGTACGCCATAGATACGGCGGATTTTCTGCTTTTCACGCAGCTGGACACCGTAGTCAGACAGGCGGCTCTTACGAGCGCCATGCTGGCCAGGAGGGGTGTCCAGTTTGCACTTGGAATCCAGTGCACGACGCGCGCTCTTCAGGAAAAGGTCGGTGCCTTCACGACGAGCGAGCTTACATTTCGGGCCGATATAACGTGCCATGTTCTCACACTCTCCGAATTAAATACGACGTTTTTTGGGCGGACGGCAACCGTTGTGCGGTACCGGCGTCACGTCGGAGATGCTGGTGATCTTGAAACCCAGCGCGTTGAGTGCGCGAACAGCGGATTCACGACCCGGACCCGGGCCCTTGATACGAACTTCGAGGTTCTTCACACCGTATTCTTGGGCAACTTTACCAGCGTGCTCTGCTGCTACCTGAGCAGCAAAGGGTGTACTTTTGCGCGAGCCCTTAAAACCAGCGCCGCCAGAGGTAGCCCAAGACAGTGCATTGCCTTGACGGTCGGTGATAGTGATGATGGTGTTGTTGAACGAAGCGTGCACGTGCACGATACCTTCGCTAACAGACTTGCGCACTTTTTTACGTACACGGACAGCTGTGTTTGCTTTAGCCATTTCTGTGTTCCTTTAGTTACTTCTTGCCGGCGATCGCCTTACGCGGTCCCTTGCGGGTACGAGCGTTAGTGCGAGTGCGCTGACCGCGACACGGCAGGCCACGACGATGACGCAGACCGCGATAGCAGCCCATGTCCATCAGACGCTTGATGCTCATGGTGATTTCGCGACGCAGATCACCTTCAACGGTGAACTTCGCCACTGCTTCACGCAGAGTTTCCATCTCAGCTTCTGTCAGATCCTTCACCTTGGTGGAGGGATTCACGCTGGCAGCAACACAAATCTGCTGGGCGCGAGTCTGACCGATGCCGAAAATTGCCTGCAGGCCGATAACGGCATGCGCATGATTGGGGATATTTACCCCTGCAATACGGGCCATACTCTTTCCTTAAGCCTTAAGACCTTGAAAAGTTTGCGATTGTAACACGCAAAGTCAGGTCTAACAAATGTTAGCCTTGCTTTTGCTTGTGACGCGGGTCCGTGCAGATCACGCGAACTACGCGATTGCGACGGATGATTTTGCAGTTACGGCAAATCTTCTTTACCGAAGGCTGTACTCGCATGTCAGTTCCTTTCGTTACTCTAAAAGAGCGAGTGCGTTATTTCGCACGGAACACGATACGGGCAGAGGTCAAATCGGATGGAATTAGTTCCACCGTAACCTTGTAAACAGCCAGGGCACAGATGCGAACATCTGTGTCATTACTGCTTACGCCCAATTACTACGTGTCCATTCTCAAGTTTGATCCTGCAGCAGCACCCAGGTGCTCCTGCCTGATCTCACCCTGCATCTGGATGGTGTCTTACCTAGCCATATAACCCAGCGAGAACACGTGTGTCAGCGGGTAAGGGCATTGCCTTTGAAGTTAGCCTTCTTCAGCAAGCTCTCATACTGATGCGACAGTACGTAGGACTGAACCTGAGCCATGAAATCCATGGTGACCACCACGATGATCAGCAGTGATGTACCACCGAAGTAGAACGGTACATTCCACTTCAAGATGAGGAATTCCGGCAACAGACAAACCAGCGTAATGTAGATCGCACCGATAAGTGTCAGCCGCAGAATGATCTTCTCGATGTAACGCGAAGTCTGCTCACCTGGACGGATACCTGGGATGAAAGCACCACTTTTCTTCAAGTTGTCTGCCGTCTCTTTCGGATTGAAAACGAGAGCGGTGTAGAAATAACAGAAGAAAATGATGGCCGTTGCATACAGCAGCACATAGATGGGCTGTCCGGGATGCAGCTTGTCAGCTACGCCCTTGAGCCAACCCAGGCTTTCATTGTTGCCCAGCCAGCCAAGAATGGTGGCAGGAAACAGAATGATGCTGGATGCAAAAATCGGCGGAATCACCCCTGCCATGTTGAGCTTGAGCGGCATGTGCGTGCTCTGGCCCTGCATGACACGATTACCAACCTGACGCTTGGCGTAGTTGACCAATACTTTACGTTGACCGCGTTCTGCGAACACAACAACGTAAGTCATCAGTGCAACACCAACAAACAGCACGATGGTAAACAGGATGGGCAGCGAGCCTTGACTGGTCAGCGTGAGCGTCTTGCCAATGGCAGCCGGAACACCTGATGCAATACCTGCACAGATGATCAGCGAGATACCGTTGCCGATACCGCGTTCGGTAATCTGTTCACCCAGCCACATGAGGAACATGGTGCCGGTAACCAGGGTTACCACGGTTGTCAGGTAGAACTCCCACTGGGCAGTCACCACCAGGTTAGGCTGCTTAAACAGCATTACCGCGATACTGAAACTCTGAAACGAGGCCAGCAATACGGTTGCATAACGTGTGTACTGGGTTACCTTACGACGTCCCGCGTCGCCTTCCTTCTTCAGCTGCTTCAAACTAGGCAGAACCTCGGAAGCCAGCTGAAGAATGATGGAAGCAGAGATGTACGGCATGATGCCCAGGGCAAATACCGTAAATCTCGAGAGGGCACCGCCCGAGAACATGTTGAACATGTCGAGCAGGCCCGTCTGCGACGTGTGGAACAACTTCGCTAGTTCGGCAGGATTGATACCAGGCACCGGAATATGAGCGCCGATGCGGTAAACAATCAAAGCTCCGATCAAAAACATGATACGGCGCTTCAAATCACCAAATTTATTGGTATTTCCAACTAGAGAAGTATTCGACACGTAAGTGCGCCTTATTCAATACTGCCGCCGGCAGCTTCGATAGCAGCGCGAGCGCCAGCAGTCGCTGCAATACCACGCAGCTTAACAGCACGCTCGATCTTGCCGGACAGTACCACCTTGGCTACCAGAGCCTGAGCAGCAACCAGACCAGCTTGCTTGAGCGACAACAGATCGATTTCATCGACCGGCAGCAAGTTCAGTTCGGACAGGCGAACCTCTGCATTGAAGCGAGCCGTCAGCGACTTGAAGCCACGTTTCGGCAGGCGACGTTGCAGCGGCATTTGACCGCCTTCAAAACCGACCTTGTGGAAACCACCTGCACGGCTCTTTTGACCCTTATGGCCACGACCGGCAGTCTTACCCAGGCCGCTACCAATACCGCGACCTACACGACGCTTCGCATGCTTGGCGCCGTCACCGGGTTGAATGGTGTTCAGCAGCATCTCTTAGCCCTCGAATTTGAGCAGGTAGCTGATCTTGTTGATCATGCCACGGTTTTCAGGGGTATCGAGCACTTCCACAGTCTGGCGGATCTTTTTCAGACCCAGGCCACGGGCGCAAGCCTTGTGGGATTCCAGACGACCGATCAGGCTCTTTACCAGAGTTACCTTTACAGTGTTGGCGTTACTCATGATTAACCCCCAGGATCTCGTCAACGGTCAGACCGCGCTTGGCGGCAACCTGAGAGGCGGTGCTAATCTTGCTCAGGCCGTCCAGAGTTGCACGAACCACGTTGTACGGGTTGGTGGAACCATGAATCTTGGCCGAAACATTGTGAATACCCATTGCGTCAAAAATTGCACGCATCGGGCCACCGGCCTTAACGCCAGTACCTTCTTTAGCCGGCTGGATAAAGACGGTAGTAGCACCGTGCTTACCCGATACGGTGTGGTGCAGGGTACCATTACGCAGCGGGATCTTTACCAGATTGCGGCGGGCCTGTTCCATTGCCTTTTGTACGGCAACCGGAACTTCCTTGGAACGACCTTTGCCCATACCGATGCCGCCATCGCCATCACCAACGACGGTCAAGGCGGAGAAAGCCATAATACGGCCGCCCTTAACCACTTTGGTGACGCGGTTGACGCTGATCATCTTCTCGACCAGACCGTCGCCACGATCTTCCATTTCGTGCTTAGCCATTCTTCACTCCGAATTAGAATACGAGACCGTGTTCACGGGCTGCGTCTGCCACAGCCTTCATACGGCCATGGTATTTGAAACCGGAACGGTCAAATGCCACGGTCGAAATACCGGCTGCCTTGGCTTTTTCAGCGATGCGCTTACCGACTACGGCTGCAGCGGCCACATTGCCACCATTGGAAACGTCAGCGCGTACTTCGGCTTCCAGAGTGGAAGCGCTTGCCAGTACCTTGCTGCCAGTTTCATCAATGATCTGGGCATAAATGTGGCTGTTGGTGCGGTAAACAGTGAGACGCACCATCTTGAGCTCCGCAATCCGAGCACGGGTTTTACGTGCACGGCGGAGTCGAGCTTGTTTCTTGTCCATGTCAGTGCCTCAGTTACTTCTTCTTGGTTTCTTTCAGAACCACAACCTCATCAGCGTAACGAACGCCCTTGCCCTTGTAGGGTTCCGGGGAGCGGTATGCGCGGATTTCGGCAGCGATCTGGCCAACGAGTTGCTTGTTAGCACCCTTGATCAGGATCTCGGTCTGAGTCGGTGTCACAGCTTGGATGCCAGCGGGCATCTGGTGAGCTACCGGGTGAGAGAAACCCAGAGACAGGTTCAGAATGTCGCCTTGAGCCTGGGCACGATAGCCCACACCTACCAGCTGCAGCTTCTTCTCGAAGCCCTTGGAGACACCAATCACCATATTGTTCAGCAGAGCACGCAGAGTACCAGACATGGCACGTGCGAACTTGCTGTCGTTTTTAGCGGCGAAAGTCAGTTCATTGTTGTCGAACTTGACTTCAACCTCTTGGCACAGAGCGGTGCTCAGGCTGCCCAGGGCACCCTTAACAGTCACTTCTGCAGCACCGAATTTTACTTCGACGCCGGCCGGAATGGCCACCGGATTCTTAGCTACGCGAGACATTTGACCCCCTTACGCCACGACGCAGAGCAGCTCACCGCCGATACCGGCAGCGCGTGCTTTACGATCGGTCATGATGCCCTTGGAAGTAGACAGAATCGCTACACCCAGACCATTCATTACCTTCGGGATTTCGGTGGAGCCCTTGTATACGCGCAGGCCGGGACGCGAAACGCGGTCAATGCGCTCGATCACCGGACGGCCAGCGTAATACTTGAGCTGGATATCAAGAACAGGCTTCTTGGCTTCGCCGGCAACGGCGAAATCTTCGATGTAGCCTTCTTCTTTCAGCACCTGTGCCAGCGCAATTTTCAGCTTGGAAGACGGCATTGCAACAGCCACCTTGGAAGCCATTTGGCCGTTACGGATGCGGGTCAACATATCGGAAATAGGATCGTGCATGCTCATTTATGTATCTCCTATTACCAGCTGGCCTTAACAACACCCGGAATTTCGCCCTTCATGGCGATTTCGCGGAGTTTGTTACGACCCAGACCAAATTTACGGAACACGCCACGCGGACGACCGGTGATAGCACAGCGACGACGCTGGCGAACCGGGGAAGCATTGCGCGGCAGCTGCTGCAGTTGCAGGCGAGCGGCAAAGCGTTCTTCTTCCGAGAGGCTTTGATTGTTGATGGTAGCGATGAGGGCTTCGCGCTTAGCGGCAAATTTTTCAGCCACCTTAACGCGCTTCTCTTCACGCTTGATCAGTGCAAGTTTTGCCATGTGCTTAACCCTTGAACGGGAACTTGAACGCGGCCAGCAGTGCGCGGGCCTCTTCGTCAGTCTTCGCCGTAGTGGTAACAGTAATGTTCATACCACGCAGAGCATCGATCTTGTCGTACTCGATTTCCGGGAAGATGATCTGTTCCTTGACGCCCATGTTGTAGTTGCCGCGGCCGTCGAAAGACTTGGCGGAAACACCACGGAAGTCACGGACACGCGGCAACGCGATGGTCACCAGACGGTCCAGGAATTCGTACATGCGTTCACGGCGCAGGGTTACCTTGCAGCCGACCGGATAGTCATCGCGAATCTTGAAGCCAGCGATGGATTTGCGAGCGGTGGTGACAACCGGCTTCTGGCCGGCGATCTTTTCCATATCGCCCACGGCAAATTCCATTACCTTTTTATCGGCAACAGCTTCGCCCACACCCATGTTGACGGTGATCTTTTCGATGCGCGGTACTTCCATGATCGACTTGTAGCCGAACTGTTTCATCAGTTCCGGCACTACGCTGTCTTTGTAGAAATCGTAGAAACGTGCCATGTTTGCTTTTCCTTACGCGCCGATAACTTCGCCGTTGGACTTGAACACGCGTACCTTGCGGCCGTCTTCAAGAGTCTTGAAGCCCACGCGGTCAGCCTTTTGGCTAGCCGGATTGAAAATAGCGACGTTGGAAGCGTCAACAGGCATGATCTTTTCGACGATACCACCAGCAACACCACGTACCGGATTCGGCTTCTGGTGTTTCTTGGCGATGTTCACACCTTCAACAACCAGTTTCTCTTCCAGAACACGCAGAACGGTGCCGCGTTTACCCTTGTCTTTACCGGTGATTACTACGACTTCATCACCTTTACGAATTTTGCGCATGCGACCTCCTTACAGCACTTCAGGAGCAAGCGACACGATCTTCATGAAGCGCTCGGTACGCAGTTCACGCGTCACGGGCCCGAAGATGCGAGTGCCAATCGGCTCAAGCTTGTTGTTGAGCAGAACGGCAGCGTTGCTATCAAACTTGATCAACGAGCCGTCCGGACGACGCACGCCCTTGGCGGTGCGTACTACTACTGCGTTGTACACGTCGCCTTTTTTGACGCGACCGCGCGGAGCAGCATCCTTGATGCTCACCTTGATGATGTCGCCAACGCTTGCATAGCGACGCTTGGAACCGCCCAATACCTTGATGCACATAACGTGACGCGCACCGGTATTGTCAGCGACCTCAAGCATGGTCTGCATTTGGATCATTTGATGATTACCTTTCTAATCCAACTTTATCCGTCACTTTCACCTGCCGGTTTCTCGCATAAGAGCAAGACCAAACAGACGAAACGCCACAGCAAGACTGTGGCGTGTCAAACGGCCAGTTTTGGACCCCGTAAGGGCGGAATTCCTATCCGACACGGATAAGAAGATGGCCATTATACAAGGGACTTTCGTCCCTTGCAAGTCTTATACCTGGCGAGATTTCTCTACCAGGGCAGTTACCACCCACGATTTGGTCTTCGAGAGGGGACGGGACTCGCTGATTACTACGATGTCACCGGCCTTAAACTCGTTGTTCTCGTCGTGTGCGTGGAACTTCTTGGAACGACGGATAATTTTGCCGTAGATCGGGTGCTTAACCTTGCGCTCGACCAGAACGGTTACAGTCTTATCCATCTTGTCGCTGACGACGGTACCGGTCAGCGTACGTACAACTTTGGTTTCGCTCATCTTAAACTGCCTTTTCTTTCAGAACGGTACGTACACGAGCGATATCGCGACGCACTTTCTTCAGTTCAGAGGTCTTGGCGAGTTGCTGAGTAGCGTGCTGCATGCGCAGGGCAAACTGGGCCTTCAGGAGGCTCAGCAGTTCCACTTTCAGCTCGTCAACAGTTTTGGCTTTCAGTTCGGACGCTTTCATTACTGACCTACCTGTCTAGTTACAAACACAGTGGCGATCGGCAACTTGGCTGCGGCCAGACGGAAAGCTTCACGAGCGAGTTCCTCGTTAACACCGTCCATTTCGTACAGCATCTTGCCAGGCTGGATTTCGGCCACGTAGTATTCCGGAGAACCCTTACCCCCACCCATACGTACTTCAGCAGGCTTGGAAGTAATCGGTTTGTCCGGGAAAATACGGATCCAGATACGACCGCCACGCTTGATGTGACGAGTCATGGCACGACGGGCCGCTTCGATCTGACGTGCAGTCAGACGACCACGACCAACAGCCTTCAAACCGAAATCACCAAAGCTGACCTTGTTACCACGGGTAGCGATACCAGTGTTGCGGCCTTTATGCTGTTTACGGTACTTGAGTCTAGTTGGCTGCAGCATTGCGTGGGCCCTTTCTCGTTTTCTTCTCGGTCGCAACCGGAGCCGGCGCTACTTGACCCGGCTTCAGCTCACCTTTGTAAACCCATACCTTGATGCCGATGATACCGTAGGTAGTCTTGGCTTCAGAGGTAGCGTAGTCAACATCGGCACGCAGGGTATGCAGCGGCACGCGGCCTTCGCGATACCATTCGCTACGAGCGATATCGATACCGTTCAGACGGCCGGAGGACATGATCTTGATGCCCTGAGCGCCCATGCGCATGGCGTTCTGCATGGAACGCTTCATGGCACGACGGAACATCACACGCTTTTCCAGCTGCGAAGCGATACCGTCGGCGATGATTTGCGCGTCCAGTTCCGGCTTGCGAACTTCTTCGATATTCACGTGAACCGGCACGCCCAGACGAGCTTGCAGTTCGCGCTTCAGAACTTCGATGTCCTCACCTTTTTTACCGATCACCACACCCGGACGGGCACTGTGAATGGTAATGCGTGCCGACTTAGCCGGACGCTCGATGGTGACACGACCAACAGCCGCATGACCCAGGCGCTTCTTCAGGTATTCGCGGACTTCCAGGTCTTGCATCAGCATTTCCGGGAAATTCTTCGAATTGGCGAACCACTTGGAAGACCAGTTTTTGTTAACGGCAAGACGGAATCCCGTCGGATGAATCTTCTGACCCATTTCTTACCCCTTAATTGCCAACGGTCAACGAGATGTGGCAGGTCTGCTTTTCGATGCGATTGCCACGACCCTTAGCACGGGCAGTGAAACGCTTCAGACTAGCGCCTTTGTCAACAAAGATGCTGGTGACACGCAGGGTGTCAATATCAGCGCCTTCGTTGTGCTCGGCGTTAGCGATGGCAGATTCCAGCACTTTCTTCACAATAACCGCGCCCTTCTTCGGGGAGAAGGCCAGGATATTCAAAGCCTGACCAACGGATTGACCGCGGATCAGATCGGCCACCAGGCGGCACTTTTGTGCCGACAGGCGGACGCTTTTCAGATTTGCAGATACTCTCATCGCTTCACCTTATCTCTTCTTCGCCTTCTTATCGGCCGCGTGGCCTTTGAAGGTACGAGTCAGCGAGAATTCGCCCAGTTTATGACCGACCATGTTTTCGGAAACATAAACAGGCACATGGGTGCGACCGTTGTGAACCGCGATGGTCAAACCAATGAAGTCCGGCAGGACGGTCGAACGACGCGACCAGGTTTTGATCGGACGTTTGTCACTGGTTGCACGCGCCGCGTCGACCTTCTTCAGAAGGTGCAGATCAACGAACGGGCCTTTTTTCTGCGAACGTGCCATTGTCAATTACCCTTTAGTAGAATAGCGACGGCGTACGATCATATTGTCGGTACGCTTGTTGCGACGGGTACGGAAGCCCTTAGTCGGAGTGCCCCATGGGCTAACCGGCACACGGCCTTCACCAGTACGGCCTTCACCACCACCATGCGGGTGATCGACCGGGTTCATCGCCGTACCGCGAACGGTCGGACGAATACCACGCCAGCGACTAGCACCAGCCTTACCCAGCTTGCGCAGGGAATGCTCTTCGTTGCTCACTTCGCCAACAGTCGCACGGCAATCGACATGCACCAAGCGGATTTCGCCGGAACGCAGACGCAGCTGAGCGTAAACGCCTTCGCGGGCCAGCAGCATGGCGGAACCACCAGCGGAACGAACCATCTGGGCGCCCTTGCCAGGTTGCAGCTCAACGCAGTGGATAGTGGTACCCACCGGGATGTTGCGGATCGGCAGAGTATTACCAGCCTTGATCGGAGCCTCGGCACCGGACAGCAGAACAGCACCCGGCTTCACACCGCGCGGAGCGATGATGTAGCGGCGTTCGCCATCGGCGTAGCACAGGAGAGCAATGTGGGCAGTGCGGTTCGGATCGTATTCGATGCGTTCCACTTTTGCCGGGATGCCATCCTTGTTGCGACGGAAGTCGACCAGACGGTAATGTTTCTTGTGACCACCACCCATGTGACGGGTAGTGATACGGCCATTGTTGTTACGGCCAGCAGTGGAAGATTTTTTCTCTACCAGAGCGGCGTGCGGAGCGCCTTTATGCAGATCAGGGTGAACCACCTTGACAACTGCACGACGACCCGCGGAAGTCGGTTTTACTTTAACGATAGGCATGCTCTATCTCCTTACTCCGCAGCGGCCGGGGTGGCGGTCAGATCGATTTCCTGACCCTGAACCAGGCTAACGTAAGCCTTTTTCCAGTCTTTACGACGGCCAAAGGTACGGCCAAAGCGTTTTACTTTGCCCTTGACGTTAACGGTGGATACGCCTTCAACTTTCACGTTGAACAGCATTTCAACCGCAGCCTTGATCTCCGGCTTGGTAGCATCGGTAGCAACACGGAATACAACTTGCTGATGCTTCTCAGCAACCATGGTGCTCTTTTCGGAAACAACCGGGGCCAGAATTACTTGCAACAGACGTTCTTGATTCATGCCCACTGCTCCTCCAGATGCTGCACCGCCTCACGAGTGATGACGATCTTCTTGAAACGCAGCAGGCTGTACGGGTCAGCTTGTTGTGCTTCGATCACCAGCACGTTCGGCAGATTGCGCGAAGACAGATAGAGGTTTTCGTCCAGTTCACGGGTAATGAACAGAGCCTGTTCCAGACCCATGGACTTAACCACACCTACGAATTCCTTGGTTTTCGGCGATTCAACCGACAGCGAATCAACCACAACCAGACGTTCGTCGCGAACCAGCTGGGACAGAATAGCTGCCATACCAGCGCGGAACATCTTGCGGTTAACCTTCTGCGAGAAATTCTCGTCCGGGCTATTCGGGAAAGCACGACCACCACCACGACGGTTCGGCGTGGAGGTCATACCAGCACGCGCATTACCAGTGCCCTTCTGTTTGAAAGGCTTCTTGGTGGAATGATGTACTTCGGCACGAGTCAGCTGGGCACGGTTACCACTGCGAGCATTCGCCAGGAATGCAGTCACAACCTGGTGAACCAGCGCTTCGTTGTATTCGCGACCGAACAGAGTCTCGGATGCCTGCAGGCTGCCAGCAGCCTGACCTTGGCTATTGATTACTTTCAATTCCATCACGCACCTGCCTTCACGCTAGGACGAACGACTACGTCGCCGTTCTTGGCGCCAGGAACGGCACCCTTAACCAGAAGCAGCTGACGCTCGGCATCAACACGAACAACTTCCAGGCACTGAACAGTGCTCTTGACGTTGCCGTACTGACCAGCCATGCGCTTACCCGGGAAAATACGACCCGGATCCTGAGCCTGACCGATGGAACCCGGCGTGTTATGCGAACGCGAGTTACCATGGGAAGCACGGTTGGAAGAGAAGTTGTGACGCTTGATCACACCGGAGAAACCCTTACCCTTGGAGGTACCGGTTACATCAACCAGCTGGCCTACGGCGAAGATTTCAACGGACAGTGCATCACCCGGCTTCAGGGTGGAGAGGGCTTCTGCGGACAGAACGAATTCGTTCAGACCCAGACCTGCCTCAACGCCAGCCTTGGCAAAGTGACCGGCAGCCGCCTTATTAACGCGGTTTGCCTTACGGGTGCCGAAGGTTACTTGAACGGCGGAATAGCCATCAACTTCAGCGGTTTTGATTTGTGTGACGCGATTAGCAGACATGTCCAGCACAGTTACCGGGACGGATGCACCGTCTTCAGCAAAAATGCGGGTCATGCCGACTTTGCGACCGACAAGACCTAAACTCATGTTTATTTCCTTTTGCAGGCGCCGATTACGATTGACCGGCATACAAAAACAAAAGCGGACTCGCAAAATTGCGAGTCCGCTAATGTATCACAAGAAATTTAGCAATCGCAAGCACTTAGCTCACAATTACTAGGTTTCCAGCAATTACTGCAGCTTGATTTCCACATCCACACCGGCCGGCAGGTCGAGCTTCATCAGAGCATCAACAGTCTTGTCGGTCGGATCTACGATGTCCATCAGACGCAGGTGAGTACGGATTTCCAGCTGATCGCGGGAAGTCTTGTTCACGTGCGGGGAACGCAGTACGTTGAAACGCTCGATTTTGGTCGGCAGCGGAACCGGGCCTTTAACAACAGCACCAGTACGCTTGGCAGTTTCAACGATTTCCTGGGCGGAACGATCGATCAGGTTGTAATCGAAGGCCTTCAGGCGGATGCGGATTTTCTGGCTTTGCATATTATCTGCTCCGATTAGGCGATGATTTTGGCAACAACGCCGGCGCCAACAGTAC
>NZ_QAJS01000011.1:0-202 GCF_003852595.1 Aquitalea sp. FJL05 | reverse complement strand
CAACTGAGCTAAACGCCCGAAAGGGTTACTGCGACTAATCTGTTGGCGGAGTGGACGGGACTCGAACCCGCGACCCCCGGCGTGACAGGCCGGTATTCTAACCAACTGAACTACCACTCCAAACCTTGGTGGGCGTTGACGGAGTCGAACCGCCGACATTCTGCTTGTAAGGCAGACGCTCTACCAACTGAGCTAAACGCCC
>NZ_QAJS01000010.1:0-142595 GCF_003852595.1 Aquitalea sp. FJL05 | reverse complement strand
GCCGGTGCGGTCGGGGTGATCACCACCTGACCGGCGCTGATTTCAGCAGCGGTCAGTACATGACCGGCTTGCGCCACGCCATTGATGGTGACGTTCAGCGTATCGCCGGCCTTGGCATCGCTCGGCAGGCCGATGTTGACCGTATCGGTGGTCGCGCTGCCCTGCTCAGCCTTGTTGATGATGCCATCGTGGTTGGCGTCGGTGGCGATGACCACAGTCGGCGCGCTCGGTGCCACGGTATCCAGCGTGCCACTGTCGCTACCCTGGCCGGAGGTATTACCCACGGCATCGGTCTGGGTGGCGGTGATGGTGACTGCTGCGTCCTGTGCCGGCGGGGTCATGCTGATGGTGACCGTGCCGTTGCTGTAACTGCTGCTGACCGTGCCGTCGGCACCGGTCACGCTGCCATCGCTGTGCACCACCAGCGTGGTGATATGGCCGCCATCGTTAACCACGATGGTGGCGCTGCCGTTTTTGGCCAGATCGGTGGCGTCCAGCTTGACGGTGGCTTCCACCTTGCCGTTGACCAGATCACCCGCGCCAATCACGCCGTTGGGATCATTATGTTCGGCGATGGTCACCGTCGGCGTGGCCGGCGGTGTGGTATCGATGATGGCGGTGCCGGTGGCGCTGGCAGATGTACCTGCGGCATTGGTGCTGGTGGCAATCAGGGTGTCGGTGCCATCCGGTAGCGGCGACGACGGTGTCAGCTGCCAGTTGCCATCACTGCCTACGACCGCGCTGCCGATAACAGCGCCGGCAGCATTGCTCACCACGACGGTCAGGCCGGGAATGCCGGTACCGTGAATGGTGGGGGTGGCGTTGTTGGTAGCGCTGATGTTGTCGATGGAAACGCTGATGGGCGTGGTCGCTGCAGCAGCCACTGGCGCAGGCGTGGTACTGAAGGTATCGCCCTGCACGGTGGGTACCACCACTTCCGTAGTGGCGCTACTGTCCAGGCTGATGCTGTTGAGGGTTTCGCTGATGCGCACCAGACGGACAAAGCCGTGGCTGCCCTCATCGGCGGCACCGCCCGCATTCAGACCGGCTGCAGCGGAGTCGAGCTGCGCCAGCGGATCCTGACCATTTTCCAGGGCGGCCAATACTTGTTGCGCTTCCGGGGCCAGCTTGGCCACGGCGGCCTCGCTCTTGTCGGTGCTTTGCGGCATCAGGGTTTCGTCAGTCAGTGCCAGATCACGTGGGCCATCCACCGTGATGCTGTCGCCACCGGCGCGGGAGACAGTCAGTGTGGCGCCATCCAGCAACACGACATGCTCGCCCGGCTGAATGATGTCGCCAGCCTTGAGAATGCGCTCGTGTCCCTGGGCATCGATGACTTTGACAACACCGTGGATGGCAACAACCTGACCTTGGATCGCGGGGGCATTCATAACTGACTCCTGAAGACGCAATAAGTATTGCGCCCAGATTAGTCAGGAGACTGGGAAAAACCTATTGTACTGAAGGGCAATTTCCTAATTATTTTCAGAAACTTCCTAGCATTGTTTAAAAACAAAGCCGCAGTGCCAAGCAGGCACTACGGCTTTGCACGCTAACAGGAGGAAGACTAGCCGCCCGTCAGCTTCAGCAGCAGCTGCAGACGGTCTTCCACCCCGAATTTCTGGAATACCGATGTCAGGTGCGCCTTGACCGTGCGTTCGGAAATATCCAGCAAACGGGCAATCTCCTTGTTGGCTTTCCCCTGACGCAGCGCCTCCACCACCGCCAGCTCGCGCTCGGACAATTTGGCAGCCAGCGGCGATGCCGGTGTCGCTGGCAGGCGGCTGCCGAAACGGGCGCACAACTGCTGCATGATGCTGCGGCCCACCCAGGTGCCGCCAGCGGCTACGGTCTCGAACATCTGCAGCAGCAAATCGCCCGTGCTCATGGCATGGGCATAGCCCACCGCTCCGCATTGCAGCCAGTACAGGCCTTCCGCATCGCTGGGCTGCGAGGACAGCGCCAGTACCCGGCAATGACGGCAGGCCTGGACGATGTCCTGCTCCACCACGCTTTGCTGGGCCAGATCGACCAGCACCAGGCTGTCCGCCGCCACGGCATGGCGGTTGAGCACCGCCAGATCAGCCAATCGCAAGGCATCTTGCAGGCCCAGGCTATCGGCCCAGTAGTCGGCCAGCGCCGGGCTGGCCGTAATCAGGATCACACTGTCGCTCATCGTTCGGTCAAAGCCTCTGCCTTGGCGCGCAGCACCGGTTTCAACAGGTAGGAAAGAATGCTCTTCTTGCCGGTCATGATGTCCACCTGGGCCACCATGCCCGGAATGATGGGCAGGTGCTTCTCGCCCAGCGCGCCCTGTCTGGTACGCACCTTGACGATATAAAAGGCATTGCCCTTGTCATCGGTCACCGTATCGGCACCGATTTCCTGCAAGCTGCCCTCCATCCCGCCATACACGGTGTAGTCATAGGCGGTAAAACGCACCATGGCACGCTGACCAGGGCGCAGGAAGGCAATGTCGCGTGGCGAAACACGGGTTTCGATCATCAGCGAGTCTTCCAGCGGCACGATTTCCAGAATGTCCTTGCCCGGCTGCACCACACCACCAATGGTGTTGACGAACAGGCGCTTGACCTCGCCCTTCACCGGCGAGCGCACCTCGGACAGCTTCACCTTGTCCGCCAGGCCGGAACTGCCTGCCGACAGGCTGTTGATCTTGCCCATGGTGTCGGACAGATCAGCACTGGCCTGATTGCGGAAATTCAGCTCCACTTCCTGAATCTTGTGGTTGGCTTCGCTGATGGCAGCCTGCAGCTTGGGAATCTGCGCCCCGGCCATGTCGCGCTCGCCCAGATAGCGCGATACATCGCGCTGCAGGCGCAGCAGGTCGACATCGGACACCGCGCCGGATTCCTTCAGGGGCTTGGTAACGGCCAGCTCGCGCTGGGTCAGCTGATAGCCTTGCTGCGCCTGTTCGTATCTGGCGCGCACCTCGTTCAACTCCTGCGAACGCTGGGTCAGCTCCTGGCGGGCAATGGACACCGTGGCATCCAGTTCGCGGCGCTTGGTCAGGTACAGATCCATTTCCTGCTTGGCCACATCGGGAGCCTGGGCGCTGACTTCCTTGGGCAGTTCGAACGGCACATTATTGGCGATGGCCCGCAGCCGTGCCGCCTTGCCGAGCAGGGACAGATACTGCGCCTGGTTTTCGTTGAGCGAGGAAACAAAGCGGGTATTGTCGATATTCAGCAGCAGTTGGCCTTTTTGCACGATCTGGCCTTCCTTCACCAGAATCTTGGAGACCACGCCACCATCCAGGCTCTGGATGTGCTGGTTTTGCGAAACCGGCACCACCTTGCCCTCACCGCGGGCCACTTCATCGATCTGCGACAGGCCGGCCCACAGCAGGGCCACCACCAACAGGCCCAGCATGGTCCAGACAAACACGCGCGGCCGCCCCGGGTTTTGTTCCAGAATGGCCCAGTCGCCATCGGTGGCGAAGTCCAGCCGGTCTTGCAGGTCGCGCGCGGCGGCCCAGTCCATCAGCTTGTCCCAGTAGGGCGAGGTTTTGTCCTGCCCGCGCAGGATCCAGCCTTGCAGCTTTTGCTTCCAGGTCGTTTTCATCAATTCGCCCTCCCTACCTGGCCCTGCTGCAATGCCTGAATCACGGCGGCTTTTTCGCCGTCGGCCACGATGGTGCCGTTGTCGATCACGATCAGCCGGTCTGCCAGCTCGAGCAAGGCATTGTGGTGGGTCACCATGATCATGGTCTTGCCGGCCATCACCTTCACCAGCATCTGCTTGATCTGGTTTTCGGTGCTGTTGTCCATATTGCTGGTCGGTTCGTCCATCAACAGGATGGGCGGTGCATTCAGCAGCGCACGGGCGATGGTGACGGCCTTGCGCTGGCCGCCGGACAGCGAATCGCCGCGCTCGCCAATAATCATGTCAAAACCCTGCGGATGGCCGTTGATGAACTCGGCCAGGCCGGCCAGTTCGGCCGCTGCGGCAATGCTGGCATCGTGCGCATGCGGCGCGCCCATGGCGATGTTCTGGCGCAAAGTGCCATAGAACAGTACCGAATCCTGCGGCACATAGCCGATATGGCGGCGCAATTCAGCCGGGTCGATCTGGTTGATATCGATGCCGTCAACGCGTACCGAGCCTTCCGTTGGCCGGAACAGGCCGAGAATCAGTTTTTGCAGGGTGGTCTTGCCAGAGCCGACACGGCCGATAATGGCCACCCGCTCGCCCGCCTTGATCTTGAACGACACATTGCGCAAGGCCACTTGCGGATTGTCCGGGTAGCTGAAGGACACATTGCGGAATTCGATCTCACCCTGAAAACTGGTGCGATGGAAGAAATTGGCATCCTGCTCGCGCTCCACCGGCATTTTCATGAAGCCATCCAGCGAAGACAGCGAGGTCTTGGCATTGTGGTACTGGGTCAGCAGCCCCACCAGCTGGCCTAACGGTGCCATGGCACGGCCGGACAACATCACCGCCGCAATCACCCCGCCCTGCGAGGTATTGCCGTCCATGATCTGGTACACACCCAGCACCAGCATCACGATGGAAACCAGCTGGGTAATAAAGCCGGCAAAGGTATTGGCCGAGGTCGCCAGCAGCTTCAGCCGCGCGCCCACCTGGGCCAGATACAGCGTGCCCTGCTCCCAGTGCCCCTGTTGCTGGCCTTCGGCCGCCAGGATCTTGATGGTTTCCAGCCCGGCCAGATTTTCCACCAACTGGGCATTACGCTGGGCCGAAGCACGCAGGGTGGCTTCGGTCAGCTCTTTCATTTTTTCCTGGATCAACAAGGCAAACACGATCATCAGCACCCCGCCCACCACCACCGGCAAGGTCAGCAGCGGCGACACCCACAGGATGGCCAGCAGGAAGATCAGCACGAAAGGCAGGTCGATCAGCGCCGTGATGGAGGCCGAGGCGATGAAATCGCGCACCGTTTCAAAGGCGCGCAGATTGGACGAGAACGCCCCCACCGAGGCCGGCCGGGCTTCCATGCGAATACCCAGCACCCGCTCCATGATCAGGCTGGACAGGGTCACGTCCACCCGCTTGCTGGCCAGGTCGATCAGATAGGCCCGGGTCATCTTCAGCAGGAAATCGAAAATCAGCGCCAAGAGACCGCCAATCGCCAGTACCCATAGCGTTTCGGTCGCCATATTGGGTACCACCCGGTCGTAGACATTCATCGACACCAGTGGAATGACCAGCGCAAACAGGTTGATCAGCAAGGCGGCGATCATCGAATCGCGATACAGCGGCAGACCACCGTAAACCGTCTGCCAGAACCAGTGGCGCGAACGGATCTCGCCCAGTTCGGGCGCGCGGCGTTCGAAATTGAAGCGTGGCCGCACAAAAATGGCCAGGCCGGCATATTTCCCGGCCAGATCAGCCAGCGGAATGCTGGTTTCCGCTTCGGTCAGCTCGGCAAAACTCACGCGCGCCATGCCGCTTTCGCGGTCGATCCCACGCAGGATGCAAGCCTCATCGCCGTGCAACAGCAGCACGGCCGGCAGCAGCTGCTCGCGCAGCTTGTCCAGCGGCTGGCGCACCACGCGCGAAGTCAGGCCGATCCGCCGCGCCGAGCGCGAAAACATCGAGGGATTCAGCCGGTTGTTGATCAGGGGAATACCCGCTACCAGCGACTCGCGGGTGGCGTTGATGCCATAGGAACGCGCCAGAGCGAACAGGCAATCCAGCAAGGGGTCCAGATGGGTTGCCTGCAGGGGAATGGAGCTATGTTGCGGTTCCGGTGAAGGGGAATGCATGCGCTGCCCTCAATATGCTTTTGTTGTTGGCGGCTGGTGAGCGGGTCGCCGTTAATGCCGACATTCTAATGGAAGCTGCTATATCGGCAAATTGTTAAGAATAGTTAAAATATTTACTTGAAAATAATGCCATTAAAAGCTGTTATTTTTAGTACTTCATTGTAATTACAGCTGAATCCTCATAAAAAAACCTGCACAAGGCAGGTTTTGAAAAAAATATCAGCCGCACTGGACTCAATGCGCAGGTCGTTTGAAGCTGCGGGCAAAGCCCAGCACGCAGGCAAAAAACAGTACGCTGATGGCTACCTCGCACAGGGCCAGCGTCTGCGACAGGCCACGGTCACCCCAGCTGCGCATGATGCCTTCGGTGAAGAACGCCAGAATGAACATGCTGGACCACTGATAGGTATACAACCGCTCTTTCAGGATGCCCATCAGCGGGGCCAGCAGCACAACCGCCTTGAGCGCCAGGAAGGAGCCGCCCGGCCGCAGTGGTGCCAGCCACAGCTCCCAGGCCAGGGTCAGCAGAATCAGCGCCACCAGACTGGCAGTCGCTCCATAGTGAAACAGTTTGCGGTTCATTTTTCCTGATTTCCGGCGGGTTCGGCTGGCGCGGGACGCGCCATGAATGCAGCCATGATGATGCCTACTTCGTACAGCAACCACAGCGGCACCGCCAGCATGGTTTGCGACAAGACATCGGGGGGGGTCACCACCGCGGCCACCACGAAGGCGCCGACGATGACATAAGGCCGGCCCTCGCGCAGCTTGGCCACCGACACCACCCCCATGCGCACCAGCACGATGACGATGATGGGGACTTCAAAGGTGACGCCAAAGGCCAGGAACATACCCATGACGAAGGACAAATACTTGTCGATGTCCGTCATCATGCTCACCCCGCTGGGCGTCATCATGGAAAAGAAATGAAACGCCACCGGAAACACCAGGAAATAAGCAAAACTCATCCCCAGCAAAAACAGCAGCACGCTGGCCACCACCAAGGGCAGGATCAGCTTCTTTTCATGGCTGTACAGCCCAGGGGCCACAAAGGCCCAGATCTGATACAGGGTATTGGGCAGGGAGATGAGGAAGGCCACCAGCATGGTGAGCTTCATCGGCACGAAAAAGGTGGCGGTGACTTCGGTGGCGATCATGCTGCCACCATTGGGCAGCGCATCCAGCAGCGGCTTGGCCAGCAGATGGTAGATGTCAGCAGACCAGTGAAACAGGCCGAGAAACACCAGCAGCAGTCCCAGAATGGCGCGCACCAGCCGTGTACGCAATTCCAGCAGGTGGGCAAGCAGAGGTTGTTCGTTCATGCGTGAGGGCGGGATTCGGTAGCAGGCTGCGCGGCAGCCGGAGGAGGATCATCAAACAGGTCGAGCTGGTTTTCGTCGCGCGCAGGCGGTTCGGCCGCACTGTTTTCCACCACCAGTGCCGACACCACGGCCGCTGGCGCGGCAGGTGCCTGCAGATCAAGCCCACCGTGAATGCTGCGTTCGGCTTCCACGAAGGGGGCGGTGGCCTCGCCGGATAGCTGTTGCAACTGGGCAGACTGCTCGGCCATCACCTGGCGCACGCCCTGCACTTCGCTTTCCATCTGCGACTTGAAGCTATTGGCCGCATCCTGGATATCGTTGCGCAGGCCATCCAGCCCGCTCAGATTGGCCTGCTGATGGATGTCGGCCTTGACGCTGGCAACAAAACGCTGCGCGCGCGCCACCAGCGCACCCAGAGTACGGGCCACGGTGGGCAGCCGCTCGGGCCCCAGCACCACCAGGGCCACGATGCCGATCAGGAGGATCTCACCAAAACTGATATCGAACACGGCGCGCCCTGTGGGTTATTTCTTGTCGGATTCGTTGTCGATGATGCGGCCAGATTCGGCAGGCTTGTCGGCCTTTTCGTTCTCGCCCTTCATGCCTTCCTTGAAGCCGCGCACCGCGCCGCCCAGGTCTTCACCCACGTTTTTCAGTTTTTTGGTGCCGAAAATCAGCACCACGATCAACAGCACCACCAGCCAGTGCCAGATACTGAAAGAACCCATTGCTACTTCCTTTCCAAATAGTCTGGCGCGCCGGCAAGCGGCGCACCGTCAAAACCGTTCAGCCCTTGTGGCCGAAAACATGCACATGCAGGTGGAACACTTCCTGGCCACCGCCACGACCGGTATTGATGCCGGTCTTGAAGCCGGCGCTCAGGCCCTGCTCTGCTGCCAGTTTCGGCACCAAGCCCATGATGCGGCCCAGCAAGGCTTCGTGTTCCGGGCCGCAGTCGGCCAGCGAGGCCACATGCAGCTTGGGAATGATCAGGAAATGCACCGGTGCAATCGGGCGGATGTCATGGAAGGCGACGACATCCGCGTCTTCGTAAATCTTGTTGCAAGGGATGTCCCCTGCGGCGATCTTGCAGAAAATGCAGTCACTCATTGCTTGGTCCTGTACGAATGGTTCAGGAAGGACGGGAGGCTTTTTCGTCGATGCCGGAAATGCCCTCGCGGCGATGCAGCTCCATCAGCACATCTTCCGGGCGCAGGCCATGATAAGCCAGCAACACCATGGTGTGGAACCACAGGTCGGCGACTTCGCGCACCAGATGCAGCTTGTCCTTGTCCTTGGAGGCCATCAGGGTTTCGGCGGCTTCTTCTGCCACCTTTTTCAGAATGGCGTCTTCACCCTTGTGAAACAGCGAGGCGACATAAGAGGACTGGGGGCTCGCTTCGCGGCGGGCTTCCAGCGTATCGGCAACCGTCTTGAGCACATCGAAGGTCATGATGCTTCACCTTTGCATACTGGGAATTCGGCAAGTATAGGCCGATTCGGACATCGGCCGTTAGCGCTTGGCATGGGCTGCCATTGTAGCGGGTGAGCATTGCCGCCATTTGATGCGGCGCAACTCAGTGCTGGTGATAAATAGCGTGCGGGTCTTTCAGCACGGCATCCACTACCGTCCAGCCACCATGTTCAAAGCGGCGGTAGAAGCAGCTTTCGCGGCCGGTATGGCAGGCAATGCCGCCGGCCTGCTGGATCTGCATCACGATCACGTCGCCATCGCAATCCAGCCGCAGCTCCTGCACGGTTTGCAGGTGGCCCGACTCCTCGCCCTTTTTCCACAGTTTCTGGCGCGAGCGGCTCCAGTAGTGGGCAATGCCGGTATCAGCGGTCAGTTGCAGGCTTTCGCGGTTCATCCAGGCCACCATCAGCACACGGCCGCTGGCGCTATCCTGGGCAATCGCCGTCACCAGGCCCTGGGCATCCCATTTGACTTCATCCAGCCAGTCGCTCATAGCCGTACCTCGATACCTGCGTCACGCATGGCCTCTTTGGCCTCGCGCACGGTGTATTCGCTGAAGTGGAAAATGCTGGCCGCCAGTACGGCATCCGCCTTGCCCAGCTTCACACCATCCACCAGATGCTGCAGATTGCCCACGCCACCGGAGGCAATCACCGGAATACCCACGCCTTCGGATACGGCCCGGGTCAGCGGCAGATTGAAGCCGATCTTGGTGCCGTCGCGGTCCATGCTGGTGAGCAGGATTTCCCCGGCACCATATTCCTGCATCTTCTGCGCCCACGCCACCGCATCGATGCCGGTACGATTGCGCCCGCCATGGGTAAACACTTCCCAGCGGTCGTTTTCCGGGGTCACTGCCTTGGCATCCACCGCCACCACGATGCACTGGCTGCCAAACTTGGCGGCCGCTTCGCGCACCAGATCCGGATTGGTCACGGCAGCGGTATTGATGCTCACCTTGTCGGCACCGGCGTTGAGCAGACGGCGGATGTCTTCCACCTTGCGCACGCCACCACCCACCGTCAGCGGGATGAACACCTGCTCGGCTACCGATTCGATCACATGCAGGATCAGATCACGGTCGTCAGAGCTGGCGGTAATGTCCAGAAAGGTGAGTTCGTCGGCGCCCTGCTCGTTGTAGCGACGGGCGATTTCCACCGGGTCGCCGGCATCGCGCAGCCCGACAAAGTTGACGCCCTTGACGACGCGACCGGCAGTCACGTCCAGGCAGGGAATAATGCGTTTGGCCAGAGTCATGTTCACGACACAAAAAAAGCTTGGCCGAAGAATCTTCGGCCAAGCTGGGGTTTAAGGCAGGATCAGGCCCCGGACAGTTCGTCGGCCAGCGTCTGCGCGGCAGCGAAGTCGATGCTGCCCTCGTAGATGGCCCGTCCGGTAATGGCACCTTCGATGCCTTCGTCTTCCACCGCACACAGATTGCGCACATCATCCAGATTGGTCAGGCCGCCAGAGGCGACGACCGGAATGGTGAGTGCCTGTGCCAGCTTGACGGTGGCTTCGATATTGACGCCGTTCATCATGCCGTCGCGGCCGATGTCGGTGTAGATCACCGAATTGACGCCGTAGTCCTCGAAGCGCTTGGCTAGGTCAATCACATTGTGATTGGTGATCTTGGCCCAGCCATCGATGGCGACCATGCCATCCTTGGCATCCAGGCCGACAATCACCTGACCGGGGAAAGCATCGCAGGCATCATGCAGGAAGCCGGGGGTTTTCACCGCCGCCGTCCCGATGATGACGTAGGCCAGGCCCATGTCGAGGTATTTTTCGATGGTGTCCAGATCGCGAATGCCGCCACCCAGCTGAACCGGCATGTCATCGCCCACTTCCTGCAGAATCGAGCGGATGATGTTCAGGTTCTTGGGTTTGCCGGCAAAGGCACCGTTCAGGTCAACCAGATGCAGACGACGGGCTCCCTGGTCTCGCCAGTGAGTGGCCACCTTGACCGGATCGTCAGAAAACACGGTGGCATCGTCCATAACGCCTTGTTTCAGGCGTACGCATTGACCATCCTTGAGGTCGATAGCGGGTATAAGCAGCATGGTGCTAGATCAACGTAAGTTAAACACTGCCGTCCCATGCCAGGAAGTTCTTCATCATCTGAAGTCCGGCACGGTGGCTCTTTTCGGTATGAAATTGCGTCGCAAAGATATTGCCACGCCCGACGATACAGGAAAACCTGTCCGGGTACTCACTTTCCGCCAGCGTCAGCGCCGCATCGGCCGGGGCGAAGTGGTAACTATGGACAAAATAGAAACGCTCGCCATCCTCGATCCCGGCAAACAGCGGATGGGATACGGTCTGGTAAACACGGTTCCAGCCCATGTGCGGCACCTTGAGGCGCTCGCCAGCGGCGTCTGTCAGGTTAGCCGAAAAGCGGACCACATTGCCCGGAAACAAGCCAAGTCCGGGGGTATCGCCTTCTTCACTGTGCTGGAAAAGCAACTGGGCACCCACGCAGATGCCAAAAAACGGCTTGGTCTGCGTGGTTTCACGTACGGCCTCGGCCAGACCGTAGCTGTTCAGCTCGCGCATGCAGTCCGGCATGGCACCCTGGCCGGGAAACACCACCTTGTCCGCCTTGACGATGGCTTCCGGGTCGCGGCTGAGGAAAATATCCGCCCCGGTTTCATTGACTGCCTGGATGGACTTGAGCACCGAGTGCAGATTGCCCATGCCATAGTCGATTACTGCGACTTTCATCATGCCCCTAACTGTTCCGGTGGAGATGGCCTGCGGCTCAGGCCGTCAGCGTGCCCTTGGTGGACGGTGTGGCACCACCCATGCGTTCGTCCACTTCACAGGCCATGCGCAGTGCGCGGCCAAAGGCCTTGAAGATGGTTTCGGCCTGGTGATGGCTGTTCACACCGCGCAGATTGTCGATATGCAGCGTCACCATGCTGTGGTTGATGAAACCATGGAAAAACTCGGAGAACAGATCGACATCAAACTGGCCGATGCTGGCGCGGGTGTAATCAACGTTGTACACCAGGCCGGGACGGCCGGAGAGGTCGATCACCACGCGGCTGAGCGCTTCGTCCAGCGGCACATAGGCATGGCCGTAACGGCGGATGCCTTTTTTGTCACCAATGGCCTTGGCAAAGGCCTGGCCCAGCGTGATGCCGATGTCTTCCACCGTGTGGTGGGCATCGATGTGCAAATCACCCTTGGCGACGATGTCCAGGTCGATCAGGCCGTGGCGGGCGATCTGGTCCATCATGTGGTCGAGAAAAGGCACGCCGGTATCAAAATGGCTGCGGCCATTACCATCCAGATTGATGGTGACGGTGATCTGGGTTTCCAGGGTATTGCGGGTAACGGATGCGGTTCTCATGATTTCAGGCAAAGTAGCGGTCCAGTGCGGCAAGCACGGCCGTGTTTTCTTCCGGGCTGCCCACCGTCAGGCGCAGGCAGTTGTCGAGCAGCGGGTGGCTGCCATGCAAGTTCTTGATCAGGATGCCATTTTTCTTCAGCCATGCAAACAGCTGACCGGCATCCGGCACCCGTAGCGTGATGAAATTGGCTTGCGAATCAAAAACGGTAGTCGCTGCAAACTGGCGCAGGGCCTGCAACAGGCGCTGGCGTTCGTCGCGCAGGGTTTGCGCCTGCTGCATGAACACATCCAGGTGGCGCAGCGCGAAACGGGCGGCGGCCTGGGTCAGCACATTGATGTTGTAGGGCGGGCGCACCTTGTCCAGCTCGTCCATCCATTCGGCAGGACCGGCAGCATAACCCAGGCGCAGGCCGGCCAGGCCCAGCTTGGACAGGGTGCGCATGACCAGCAGATTCGGCCGGCTGCCCGCCAGATCCATCAGGCTGTCGCTGGCAAAAGCCTGATAGGCCTCATCCACCACCACCAGGCCCGGCGCTGCATCCAGCACGGCCAGCACTTGCTCGCGGGCAAATTGGGGGCCGGTAGGATTATTCGGGTAGGACAGGAACACCACCGCCGGCTGCTGGCTGGCAATCGCCGCCAGCAGGGCCGGCAGATCAAGGCTGAAATCGGCATGCAGCGGTACACCCACGTACTGCAAGCCGGAGAACAGCGCATTCATGCGGTACATGACGAAGGACGGCTCCAGCGCCAGCATCACCGCGCCGGGCCGGGCCAGCGCCTGGCTGATCAGGGTAATGATTTCGTCCGAGCCATTGCCCAGCAGCACGCTGGCGGCGGCTGGGATGTCAAACGCAGCCTTGAGTTCGTCCTTGAGGCCGCCGCCATGCGGGTCGGGATAGCGGTTGATGGCGACATCGGCCAGGCATTGCCCCAGTTCGGCGCGCAGTGCGGCCGGCAAGGCATAGGGGTTTTCCATGGCGTCCAGCTTGAGCAGGCCGGCGGCATCAGATACATGGTAGGCCTTGATTCCGGTTATTTCCGGACGGACCAGTTGCTTGGCAGTCAATGTCATCACGATGGGGCTGTAGCGGTCATGGCGACCGGGCCAGCCATGCAGGTCAACAGGGGGCGTTGTCGGGACAACGCAGCAGGGGGCTATCCTACCGTGTTCGGCCCGTTTGGGCTACCCGGCCATGCCACGCGGATCCGGCGGCGGGGCCGGCAAAAACATGGCCAGACGCTGTCTGGCCATGTGCGCAGCAGGATAATCTGGCAGCCTCAGGGCTCCAGACGCAGCTCGGCGGCGCGGGCGTGGGCGGTCAGGCCTTCGCCATGCGCCAGTACGCTGGCGATCTTGCCCAGCTTCTGTGCTCCTGCCGCAGAAACACGGATCAGGCTGGAGCGCTTCTGGAAGTCGTACACCCCCAGCGGGCTGGCAAAACGCGCCGTGCGGCTGGTCGGCAACACATGGTTGGGGCCGGCACAGTAGTCGCCCAGGCTTTCCGAGGTAAAGCGGCCCATGAAGATGGCACCGGCGTGGCGCAACAGCGGCAGTTGCTGTTCCGGCTCGCTGACCGACAATTCCAGATGTTCCGGCGCGATGTAGTTGGCAATCTCGCAGGCTTCGGCCAGATCGCGCACCTGGATCAGCGCACCACGGTTGCCCAGGCTGGCTTCGATGATGGCGCGACGCGGCATGGTCGGCAGCAGCTTTTCGATGCTGGCTTCCACTTCGGCAATGTACTCGGCCGACGGACACAGCAGGATGGCCTGGGCGATTTCGTCGTGCTCGGCCTGGCTGAACAGGTCCATGGCGATCCAGTCGGCCGGGGTGTTGCCATCGCAGATCACCAGAATCTCGGACGGGCCGGCCACCATGTCGATGCCCACCACGCCAAATACCCGGCGCTTGGCAGCGGCGACATAGGCATTGCCCGGACCGGTAATCTTGTCCACCTGCGGAATGGTGGCCGTGCCATAGGCCAGGGCCGCCACGGCCTGCGCGCCGCCACAGGTGAACACCTTGTCCACCCCGGCGATGAAGGCGGCAGCCAGCACCAGGTCATTGCGCTCGCCCTGCGGGGTGGGCACTACCATGATGATTTCGCCCACGCCAGCCACTTTGGCCGGCATGGCATTCATCAGCACCGAACTGGGATAGGCGGCCTTGCCACCGGGCACATAGATGCCGACGCGGTCCAGCGGCGTCACCTGCTGACCCAGCAGCGTGCCGTCTTCGTCTTCGTAGCTCCAGGAGTGGGCCAGCTGCTTCTCGTGGTAACGGCGCACGCGTTCGGCAGCCGCGCTCAGCGCCTGTTGCACCTCGGCCGGCAAACGGTGCCAGGCGGCTTCCAGCTGTTCGCGCGACAGGGTGAGATCGGCCATGGAGGTGGCCTGCATGCGGTCGAAGCGGTTGGTGTACTCCAGCACGGCAGCATCGCCACGCGCCTTGACATCATCACAGATGGCGGCAACTGCGCTGTCCACCGCCGGGTCCTGCGCGGTTTCAAAAGCCAGCAGGGCTTGCAATTGCTGCTGGAAATCAGCTTGGGTAGAAGACAGTTTCAGCATGGGATTCCGTTCCTGCCTTATGCCGGCACGGCAGAGGCAAAGGCATCCAGCACCGGCTGGATGCGGTCGTATTTGAGTTTGAGCGCAGCCTGATTCACCACCAGCCGCGAGCTGATGTCGATGATATGTTCGACGGCAACCAGATTATTGGCGCGCAGCGTGCCACCGGTGGACACCAGATCGACGATGGCATCGGCCAGGCCCACCAGCGGTGCCAGCTCCATCGAGCCATACAGCTTGATGATGTCCACATGCACACCCTTGGCGGCAAAATGCTCGCGCGCAATCTTGGGATACTTGGTGGCGATTTTCAGTCGGGCGCCCTGGCGCACGGCGTTCTGGTAGTCGAAGCCGTTTTCCACTGCCACCATCATCTTGCACTTGGCGATATTCAGGTCCAGCGGCTGGTACAGGCCATCACCGCCGTGTTCGATCAGCACATCGCGGCCGGCGATGCCCAGATCGGCAGCGCCGTACTGTACATAGGTGGGGACATCGGAGGCTCTTACAATCACCAGCCGCACGTCTTCATGGTTGGTGCCGATAATGAGCTTGCGCGAGGATTCCGGATCTTCCGCCGGAACAATGCCGGCGGCAGCCAGCAGGGGCAGGGTTTCTTCAAAGATGCGCCCTTTGGACAGGGCAATAGTCAGGGTCATGATATTAAGCAGGCAATAGGGAAAAGAAGGGAAACCGTCATCAGCCGACCAGGGCGCGCCGTTCGCGCTCCAGCTGGCCGACATAACGCTGCACCAGCGTTTCCGACGACGGAGTCATATTGAGAAAGGCGCAACCGGCACGGACGGCTTCATTGCCGTTGCGCAGCTGGGTGGTCAGGCGGTGGCGGATTTCGATGCCCACCCGCAAACTGCCCAGCGGTTTCAATTCGAATGAACAATTCTGGTATTTCTGGCCCAGATCAAAACCGGGCGCATGCGCTGCCGGCAGCCACAGGCTGCAGCCACCCAGGCTGATGTCGAACAGCACCAGATCCAGCGGCCGGCCGGGGTAATCGGCAATATGGCAGCTGACCGGATTGCTGACCGGGGTCTGGATGCGGAAAAACTCGCGCCGCTGCAGCTTGATCACCTGCTCGGGCAGGTCCACTTCGAAGGCCGGGCCGCTGTCCAGCATCACCTTGCGGGCAGCGGTGGTAACAAACTGGGTCTTGACCCCGTCCGGCGAGCAGACAAACACATTGCGTTCGCTGGCGAGCAGTTGTTCATTGGTGGCCGGATCAGCCCCCCAGTCGAGCAACAACACGCCACGCTTGGCATCCACCTCCAGAAAGCGGGTGAGAATGAAGGTTTTTCCCTTGTTGGAAAACACCGTCACCATATGCCCGGACCTGGCGATAGACGCCAGATGATGCACGACCTCAACCGGGGTGGCCAGGATATACCTGGTCATATCGGGCTGGGCATGGTCGCTGTGCAGCATACCGGGGTTGTTGTCTTCGCTCACGATGGGCGCTTCTTTCCGCAGTCAAAGATGGATGATTGCCTGAATTCTAGCGTAACAGCTGACGAATATCATGAGTCAGGCTGTCTGCCGGCGTGGCATAAGCCTCATAAACCCGTAATTTTCCGCTTTTGTCGAACAGATAGGAGCCGGCACTGTGGTCTACCGTGTAAGCGCCACCCGGCACGGCCACTTTCTGCGCCACCACCTTGTAGGCTGATTTGACCTGCTCGATCTGCGCCGCGCTGCCGGTGAGGCCGACAAAACGGGAGTCGAAGTGCGGCACATAGCCGGCCAGTACCGCCGTGGTATCGCGCTCCGGGTCGACCGTGACAAACAATACCTGCACCTTGTCAGCGTCCGGCCCCAGCTTTTTCATGACTGTGGCGTATTCCAGCATGGTGGTGGGGCAGACATCCGGACAATGGGTATAGCCGAAGAACAGCGCGACCACCTTGCCGGAGAAGTCGGACAGCTTGCGCGGCTGGCCCAGGTGGTCGGTCAGGCTGAAATCGCCGCCCAGCTGGGTATCGCTCATGTCCGTGCCTTTGAGATCCAGCTTGGGGGCCGCCGGCGGCGCGCAGGCAGCCAGTGCGGCAAACAGCATGAACAGGGAAAGCAAACGTAGCAGATGGCGCATCAGGAAACCGGTAGCAGACAGTAATGATCGGACAGCATCGCGGCAAACAGCCAGGTCAGATACCAGATCGACCAGGAAAAGGTGCGGCGAGCCAAGGCGTCAGCATACTGACGATGCAGTTGCACAGCAAGAAACAAGAAGCGTCCGTCCAGTGCCAGCGCAGCCAGCAGATACAGCCAGCCGGCCACGCCCAGCGCCACCGGCAACAGGGTGACCGCAGTCAGCAGCAGGGTGTACAGCAGAATGGACAAGGTGGTGAAACCTTGGCCATGCGTCAGCGGCAGCATGGGCAGGCCGGCGCGGGCGTAGTCGGCACGCCGGTACAGCGCCAGCGCCCAGAAGTGCGGCGGTGTCCAGGTGTAGATGATCAACAGCAGCAACAGCGCATGCGGGCTGACCTGCCCGGTCATCGCCGTCCAGCCCAGCAGTGGCGGCATGGCCCCGCTGATGCCACCGATGACGATGTTTTGCGGTGTGTACGGTTTCAGCAGCAGGGTATACACCAGTGCATAGGCCAAGAGGGTGGCCAGCGTCAGCCAAGCGGTCAGTGCATTGACCCAGCCCCACAGCAGCAGCATGCCACCGCCGCCCAGCAGCAAGGCCAGCAGCAGGGTTTCACCGCGCCCGGCGCTGCCCCGCGCCGTGGCACGCCAGGCGGTACGCAGCATGCGGGCATCCAGCGCACGCTCCAGCAGGCAGTTGAGCATCGCCGCCGCGCCAGCCATCAGCGCAATACCCAAGGTAGCCGGCAATAGCAGCCGCAGCGCCGGCAGCGCTGGCTGCGACAGCAACATGCCGATCACGGCACAGAACACGATCAGCGCCACCACGCGCGGTTTGGCCAGTTGCAGCATGGCCCACGCATGCGCCCATCCCGCTTGCAATCTGATACTGGCAGACATGGCCGTGCTCCCTCTCGCCCGTTTCACAGTCGGCGCGACAGCATGCCGCCGCGCCAGGCTTGGCCTGGCCTGCTGTGGCTCTGCCAGCCCAGCCAGCTCTTTCGCAGCGGACGATAGCCGGCCTCCGGCACTGGCAGGCGGCACAGCAGGATGCAGCTGCTCGCCAGCAGCAGCATGGCCCCGACATGATGGGCCAGCGCCAGCGGCAAGGGGTGCAGCCACAACACATTGGCTACGCCCAGCAGCAGTTGCAGCAGAGCAAGCGCCATGAGCAGCCGCAGCTGTTGGCGCAGGCCGGGGCAAGACCACAAGCGCCAGCACAGCAGGCCCAGCACCAGCGTCACCAGTAGTGCACCCAGCCGGTGCAGCCAGTGCATGGCTACCAGGCTGGCCATGGGCAAGGCCCCGCTCCGCAATACAAAGGCGTCAGCAAGCGACGATAGTGGCCACCCGCTGCCGTTGCAGCCGGGAAAGCCCTGGCAGGCCAGGGCCGCCTGATGGGACGACACCCAGCCACCCAGCGCAATCTGCCCCGCCAGCACGAGCAGCCACAGCCACGCCAGCCTGCGCTGGCCCGCCGTCACCCGCACACCCGGCCAGTGGCTGCCAACGGCCTGCCACAGCAACAAGGCCAGCAGGCTCATGCCCAGCAACAGATGGGCGGTGACCACCAGCGGCTGCAGCCGCATGGTGACCGTCAACATGCCCAAGCCCGCCTGCAAGGCCAACAGCAGCAGCAGCAAGCCAGCGACACGCTGCTGCCGGCCGCTGCGCCAAGCCTGCAGCGCCTGCCACAGGATCAACAGCCCCAGACTGCCCGCCAGATAGCGATGCAGCATTTCCTTCCAGGCCTTGTCGGGACTGACCGGGCCATCCGGCTGCAACTGCATGGCCTGCTCGATGGCCACGGCAGCATGCGCCGGGCTGAGCCGGCCGTAACAACCCGGCCAGTCCGGGCAGCCGAGGCCAGCATCGGACAAACGCACATAAGCCCCCAGCGGCAGCACCACACAGGCCAGCAACAGGGCCAGCCAGGCCAGTTTCCTCATTGCGGCCTCCTTGCTGCCGGCCACAGCCGGCGGCTGTACGGCATCATCCCAAGCCGTTGTTTACCTTCATCAGCTGCTGTACTTCCTTGATGATCTTGTCCGGCCGCAGCCCGTCCGGGTAAAACAGCACCTGGTTGCCCAAGGGGTCGATCAGGTAAAAACCATCGGCTCTGACCGGCAAGCGGTTGGTCGCCACGGCCAGCTGCACGAAACCCTCTGCCGCTGCCGGTGCGGCGGCGCTGTACAACAGCACCCGGCGCAAGCGGCTGGCGGCCTCACCCTGGGCCAGATGGATCTGCCGCATGGTGAACAGACGCTGCTGACATGCCTGCTCGCAACGGCCCTGAAACTGGCTGACCAGCACCCACTGCTTGCCGGGCCAGTCTGCGCGGCTGGCGGCGGCAAAGGACTGGGTCGGCAGCAGTTCCCCGGCGCTTTTACCCCCTGCCGGCGGCCAGTAGTGATAGCTGAACCAGGCCGCCAGCAGGGGCAGCAGGCAGAGTAGCAAGATCAGCAGCAACACCAGCCGGCTGTAGCGTCCCGTATTCATCGCACCCTCCATCGCCCTGGCCATTGCCATGGCCGCAGCAAGAGCAGCAGGCATAGCGCCAGCACCGCCCATTGCAGGGCATAGGCAAAATGTCGCTGTGCCGACAGTGCTGGCTGCAGCGGCCACGCCTGCAAACCGGGCAGTGCTGGCTGCAACACCAGCACCCCCTGCCGCCAGCGGCCCGGATACGCCTGCGGCAAAGCCGCCACGGCCACCTGATCCACCCGGCCGGCAATGCCCGACTGCGCGCCGGGCAAGGTCCAGCGCGCATGCCACGGCAGCCACTGCCCGCGCAACAGCGGTGGCAGCGACAAGGAGGGTTGCGGCCGGGAATCGGCCAGCCAGCCCAGGTCGAGCAGCAGCATGCTGTCATCCGCCAGCCGTACCGGCAGCAGCAGCCTTGCTCCCGGCTGCTCGTCCAGCAGGCTGTTGGCCAGCAGGATCACCGCCCCCAGCGGGCGGACCCCAGCCATGCTGTGGCGGGAATAGTCCGGGGCCTGGGCCAGTGGCACAGCGGACCACGACTGCGCCGGCTGGCTGGCGGCCTGTGCCAGCGCCTGTTCGCGCTGCCATGCGTCCATGCCGCGCAGCCCCTGCCAGCAGGCCAATACAAAAGGTAACAACACACATAGCAACAGAAGCCCACGATTGCGCTTTTTGCCACTAGACTGAAAGCATGTTTTTGCAGGCACAGCAGCACCGGAGGGCTCAGCCATGAAAATCGTCATCGTCTTTTTGCTTGCCTGCATCGTGCTGGCCCTGTTCTGGGGGCTATCCGGCCTGCTCAAGGCCGAGTCCGGTTCGCAGCGGCTGATCCGTTCGCTGACCTTGCGGCTGGGCTTGTCCATTGGTCTGTTCATCCTGCTGTTGCTGGGTGTGCTGTTTGGCTGGTGGCGTCCCCATCAGCCCAGCTAGGCTGGCTGCATCTACAGGCAGTAGACAAAGACAAACAGCAACAACCACACCACATCGACAAAATGCCAATACCAGGCCGCGGCCTCGAAGGCGAAATGGTGTTGCTGGTCGAAGTGCCCGCGCAGCACCCGTAACCACACCACCAGCAGGATGGCACTACCCAGCAAGACATGCAGGCCGTGCAGGCCGGTCAGCATGTAGAAGGTCATGCCGTAGCCCCCCGCTGACAAGGTCAGCTGCTGTGCCGTCCAGGCATGGTGGTATTCGATGGCCTGCAGACAGAGAAAAATCAGTCCCAGCACGATGGTGATGAGCAGGCCCAGCTTCAGTTGTGCCCGTCGCTCCAGTAGCAGGCCCCAGTGCGCCCAGGTCAGGCTGACCGCAGAAGACAGCAGGATCAGCGTATTGAGCGCCGGCAGCCCCCAGGCTTCCATGGCCTGATAAGCCGGCCCCGGTGACGGGGCGGTCAGCAGCGGCCAGCTGGCGGAAAAATCCGGATAGAGCAATTTGTAATCCAGGCTGCCCAGCGTCGGCAGCGCCACCTGGCGCACCCAGAACAGCGCCGCAAAGAATGCGCCAAACAGCATGACTTCCGAGAAAATGAACCAGCCCATGCCCCAGCGGAAGGACAGCGCCTCCTGCCCGTGATAGCGGCCGCCCACGCTCTCACCGATGACATCGCCAAACCAGCCAAACAACATGCGCAGCAGGATCAGCCCACCCAGCGCCAGCACCCACCAGCCCAGCAGCATGCCGTTGACGGCAAACGCCGCCCCCAGTCCCAGGCAGAACAATGCCACGGCGCCCAGCACCGGCCAGCGCGATGGTGCGGGGACGAAATAGTGCGCCGGCCCATGCTCATCCAGTAGCGCCATGATGTTCTCCTCAATGGCTTATCCAGTTCACCAGTAGCAGCAGCACGCTGATCAGCGCCGCCACCAGCAACAAGGCAGTGGTAATCAGCTGCAGCGGCCGCAAACGTCCGTCCTGCTGTGCCGCCTGCTGCCGGCGGATACCGACAAAAGCTGCCAGTACCGCCAGCACACCACGCCACCAGCTCATGGCCTGCCCTCCCCCTGCGGTACATCGAACACGCTGTACGACAGGGTGATGCTGTCTATCGCGGCCGGCAGTGTCCGGTCTATCACCAGCACCACCGGGAAACGCCGCGTCTCGCCAGGCAGAAACACCTGTTGGCGAAAACAGAAGCACTCCAGCTTCTTGACATAAGTAGCAGCCTCGGCCGGCAGATAGCGCGGAATCGCCTGCCCCACCACCCGCTGCTGGCTGTTATTGCGCAGCTCGTATTGCAACTGGATGAACTGCCCGGTTTTCACCTGTAGCCGTGATTGCAGCGGCCTTACCTGCCAGGGCAGGCCAGGCTGCACCATGGCGTCCAGTTGCAGCCCCACCGGCCGTGCTGCAAGCTGCGCCGCATCCCTGCCCGGCAAGGCATCGGCCGCCACCACCCGGTTCAAGCCGGTCACCTCACAAATCACCCGGTACAGCGGCACCAGCCCCCAGGCAAAACCGAACATCAACAGCACCAGCAGCAACAGCCTGCGCAACAGGGTGAGATTGGCTGCCTGCATACCGCTGGCCATGGTGGTCTCCCGCGTTAGCCGTGCTTGCCGCCCTGCATGGCGACCACCACGCCGTTTTCTGCCACGTCCAGCTGCGGGGCTTCACTGAAGCTGTGATACGGCGCCGGCGTCGGCAGCCGCCACTCCAGGGTATTGCCCCCCTCCCACGGCAGCTGGGCAGCCGTTTTGCCATGGCGCAGCGAGTACAGAATGTTCACCAGGAAAATCAGCTGCCCCAGGCCGAACATGAAGGCCCCGACGCTGGCGATCTGGTTGAATTGGGTAAATTGCAGTGCGTAGTCGGGAATGCGCCGTGGCATGCCGGCCAGGCCAAGAAAATGCATGGGAAAGAAGGTGACGTTGAACCACAGCAGCGACCACCAGAAATGCAGCCGCCCCAGGCGCTCGCTATACATCTTGCCGGTCATCTTGGGGAACCAGTAATACACGGCGGAAAACAGGCTGAACAAGGCTCCGGCCACCAGCACGTAATGAAAATGCGCCACCACGTAGTAACTGCCATGCAGTTGCACATCCACCGCAGCCACGCTGAGGGTGACGCCGGACAGCCCGCCAATGGTGAACAGCAGGATGAAACCGATGGCAAACAGCATGGGGGTTTCAAAGCTCATGCTGCCCTCCCACATGGTGGCTATCCAGTTGAATACCTTCACCCCGGTGGGCACGGCAATCAGCATGGTGGCGTACATGAAGAACAGCTGTGCCGTAGCCGGCATGCCGGTGACAAACATGTGGTGCGCCCACACCATGAAGGACAGCACGCCAATCGAGCTGGTGGCATACACCATCGATGTGTAGCCAAACAGCGGCTTGCGGGCAAAGGTGGGAATCACCTGACTGACAATGCCGAAGGCCGGCAAGGCCATGATGTAGACCTCGGGATGGCCGAAAAACCAGAACACATGCTGGTACAGAATGGGATCGCCCCCGCCGGCGGCATTGAAGAAATGCGTGCCGAAGTGGCGGTCGGTCAGCACCATGGTGACCGCGCCGGCCAGCACCGGCATCACCGCGATGATGAGGTAGGCGGTGATCAGGCTGGCCCAGGCAAACATCGGCATCTTCATCATGCCCATGCCGGGCGCACGCAGATTGATGATGGTGACCACGATATTGATGGCCCCCATGATGGAACTGACCCCCAGGATGTGGATGGCAAAAATGGTCAGATCCATGCCCATGCCCAGCTGCACGGACAAGGGCGCATACAGCGTCCAGCCGGCCGCCGCCGCGCCGCCGGGCACCACAAAGGACAGCAGCAGCAAGGCCATGGCCGGTGGCAGCAGCCAGAAGCTCCAGTTGTTCATGCGGGCAAACGCCATGTCCGGCGCGCCTATCATCAGCGGCAGCATCCAGTTGGCCAGGCCGGTAAAGGCCGGCATGATGGCGCCGAACACCATGATCAGCCCATGCAGGGTGGTGAGCTGGTTGAACAGCTCCGGCTGGAAAAACTGCAGGCCGGGACGAAACAGCTCGGCCCGTATGCACAAGGCCAGCACGCCGCCCACCAGAAACATGCAGAAGGCAAACCACAGATAGAGCGAACCGATGTCCTTGTGATTGGTGGCAAACAGCCAGCGCCGCCAGCCATGCGGCCGGTGTGACTGCTGCGGTACAGCTGCAAGACCGGCAATAGCCATGATGCCCTCCTCAGGATGGTGCACCGGCACGGGCGGCCCTGACTTCGGCCGGCTGCACCAGCTGCCCGGTGTGATTGCCCCAGGCATTGCGCTCGTAGCTGATGACCGCCGCGATATCGGTATCGGACAATTGCTTGCCCCAGGCCTGCATGGCGGGGTTTTTCTGGCTGCCATTGAGTACGATATTGATATGGCCGGCCTTGTCGCCGTTGACGACAGGCGAACCATCCAGCGCCGGGAAACTGCCAGGTATGCCCTTGCCGTTCGCCTGATGGCAGGGGATGCAGTTCTGGCCATACACCTTCTCACCGCGCTCGCGCAGCGCGGCCAGCGTCCATACCCGTGCCGGGTCGTCGGCACTGGCCGCCGCCTGTTTCAGCCGCGCATCGCGCCAGTGGGCATAGTCCTGCGGGCTACGCGCATCCACCACGATGGGCATGAAGCCGTGATCCTTGCCGCACAGCTCGGAACACTGGCCACGATAGATGCCGGGCCTGTCCACCATAAACCAGGCATCACGCAGAAAACCGGGAATGGCATCCTGCTTGATGCCCAGCTGCGGCACCCACCAGGAGTGGATGACATCGTTGGCAGTCAGCAGCAGCCGCACCTTGCGCCCGGTGGGCACTACCAGTGGCTCGTCCACCTCCAGCAGATAATTCATCGGTTTGGCCGCAGTACCGGCAATGGCACCAGCCGGCGTGGCCAGATGGCTGATGAAGCCGAAGTTGTCGTCGAGATAGTCGTAGCGCCACTTCCATTGATAGCCGGTGATCTTGATGGTCAGCTCCTCGCCACGCGTGCTTTTCTGGTTCAGCACCGCCTGGGTCGCCGGCCAGGCAATCAGCAGCAGGATCAGCAGCGGGATGACCGTCCAGATGATTTCCACCGTGGTGTTCTCGTGGAATAGCTTGGCCGCGTGGCCGGCCGATTTGCGATGACGCACGATGGCATACAGCATGACGGCCAGCACCAGCAGGAAGATGACGCCGGTGACCAGCAGCAGCATGGTGTGCAGATCGTATTCCAGACGGGCAAGCGAAGTGGCGGGGGCTTGCAGATTGATGGCCGCAACCTGGGCCTGGATGGCTGTGCTGGCGAGCAGGCTGCTGGCAGCGGTACTGCCCGACATATACCGGCAGGACATGGTCCCCCTCTCTGGCCAGCCGGCTGCGACGCTAGCCTTTTCAAGTGCTGACAATAACAATCATCAGCAACTGCTTGAAATCCTAGGCCACTCCCAGATAAAAACAAGAATCTTTCATGATGCGATGCAAAAGGCAGCCATCATTCCATCCGCATGGATTGGTAATTGGAATAAAGGGGCAAATAATGATGGTGGGCCTACAGCCCTTTTGGCGAAGAACCACTCACAACACCTCGCAGAAGACCCGGGCCAAGGCGCGCCGACGCAGACAGTACCAGCAGTACGCCAAGGAAGCGCAACGCCGGAGCGGGGATTTTATCAGTGGCTCTAAAACGTCAGCAGTTCACACGGCAACCCACAGCATGTCCCATGCCAGCCGCGCGCAATACCGCGCCAATCGGCATTTTCTGAACACCCGGTCCGGCCTTGCTGGCCGGACAGGCCAGTATGGTGGAGCATGCCGTCACCGCGCCCGATGGCAGCGTCCTGCTCACCAGCAGCAGCCGGCTACAGCCACGGCATTTTCAGCAGCTGCCACCGCCATTGCTGCGCTCTCCCCTGGAATTCAGCTTGGTTCTGCCCGACTTTGCTGCACACCGCCTGCGCAGAGAAAAAAGCAGCCAGCCGCTTGCCAGTCAGTCACTGCAGCCACTGCTACGGGAAAAAACAGCACACCGGCATGCCTGCCTGGTCATGTTGGAAAACCTGCCCCTCAATCATGCACTCAGTCAGTGCTTGAGCGTGCCAGTCAGGCTGGCGCGTAGGGTAGTTCCAGCAACAAGGGCGCAGCGATGGCCGCTTGCAGGGTGGCCAGATTGTCGGCATAGGCCAGTTGCTGCGGCACCACCCGGTTGGCCACCCAGCCGGCCAGCTGCAAGCCGGATGCCTGAATGGCACGCGCCGTCAGCAAGGCATGGTTGATGCAACCCAGCCGCATGCCCACCACTAGAATCACCGGCAATTGCAGCGCCCGCGCCATGTCCTCCATATACAGGCCCTCGGCCAGCGGGGCCAGCCAGCCACCGGCGGCCTCCACCAGTATGGTATCGGCCTGAGACGCCAGTTGCTGGTAATGGCTGACGATGGTGTCCAGCGCAATCTCTACTCCGGCCTGGCGCGCGGCAATATGCGGCGAGATCGGTGGCAAAAAGCGATAGGGGTTCATCAGGTCGAGATCCTGCTGGCCGGTCACCGCGACCAGCCGTGCCACATCATCGTTCAGCCAGCTACCGTCGGCCTGCACCTCGCAGCCGGAGGCCACCGGTTTCATCGCCAATACGCGCTGGCCCTGTGCCTGCCAATGGCGCAGCAGGGCGACGGCGGAGTGGGTTTTGCCGATTTCGGTATCGGTGCCGGTAATGAAAAAGCCTTGAGCCATGGTGAATGTGCCTTGCATCAATGAAGCAGGCTGGATGATAGCGCGGGAAAGGGAAATGCGGGAAACCGGGGGCCAGCCCGCCAGCGCAGCGACGCCGACCTCCTGGGTCGGCGATCTGCCACGCTGGCCTTGTGAGCCTGGGCTGTATGGATGCGGCCTTGTGAGCCTTGGGTTTCAATATCGGAGTGGACTGAAACCGGTTTGCCAGAGCTTGCCCGTGGCTGCCTTGCCGCCTGCCGGGAACGGGATGGGAAAATCCGGCAGACGGTAAATCAGCACGGGACAGGCCCGGCAGGTATTGCTAATCAGACATTGCCTTGCGCCTTGACGCGTTCCTGACGGTTGCTCAGCTTGTTGAGCGCCGACAGGTAAGCCTTGGCACTGGCGACAATCACATCGGTATCCGCGCCCTGGCCATTCACCACGCGGCCATCCTTGGCCAGCCGTACGGTGACTTCGCCCTGCGACTCGGTCCCCTTGGTAATGGCGTTGACCGAATACAATTCCAGTTCGGCCTGGCTGTTGACCGTGCTTTCGATGGCCTTGAACGCAGCATCCACCGGGCCGGAGCCGCTGGATTCGCAGCGTTTTTCCACACCATGCTCAACAAACACGATGGCGGCCTGCGGTGCTTCGCCGGTTTCGGTATTCACCTTGAGCGACACGAACTTGTAGTCTTCCTGCAAGGTCGCCACCAGTTCGTCCGACACCAGCGCGTGCAGGTCTTCGTCGAAGATTTCACGCTTGCGGTCGGCCAGATCCTTGAAGCGGGCAAAGGCAGCGTTGAGCGCTTCTTCGCTGTCCAGCACGATGCCCAGATCGGTCAGTTTGGTCTTGAAGGCATTGCGACCGGACAATTTGCCCAGCGTCAGGCGGTTGGCACTCCAGCCCACGCTCTCTGCCGACATGATTTCGTAGGTTTCGCGATGCTTGAGCACGCCATCCTGATGAATGCCGGATTCGTGGGCAAAGGCGTTGGCACCGACAATGGCCTTGTTCGGCTGCACCGGATAGCCGGTCACCGTGGACACCAGCTTGGAAGCCGGCACGATCTGGGTGGCATCGACGCGGGTTTCCACCGCAAAAATGTCCTTGCGGGTACGCACTGCCATGACGATTTCTTCCAGCGCGGCATTACCGGCACGTTCGCCCAGGCCATTGATGGTGCATTCCACCTGGCGAGCACCGCCCAAGACCGCGGCCAGGCTGTTGGCCACGGCCATGCCCAGATCGTTGTGGCAATGCGCCGACCAGATCACCTTGTCGCCGCCTTCGGTCTTGCTGATCAATTCGCGGAAGAAAGCCTCGGTAACACGCGGTACGGCATAGCCCACGGTATCCGGCACGTTGAGGGTGGTGGCACCGGCCTTGATCACTTCGCCAAAAATGCGGGCGAGGAAATCGATATCCGAACGCAGGGCGTCTTCGGCAGAAAACTCGACGTCATCGGTATATTCACGCGCCAGCTTCACCGCTTTCACCGCAGCATCCACCACCTCGTCCGGCGTCATGCGCAGCTTCTTTTCCATATGGATGGGACTGGTGGCGATAAAGGTATGGATGCGGCCACGGGCGGCAGGCTTGATGGCTTCGCCAGCAGCACGCACATCGCGCTCGTTGGCGCGAGCCAGGCTACAGACGGTGGAATCCTTGATCACCTCGGCAATGGCGTGAATGGCATCTGCATCGCCCGGGCTGGCGGCGGCAAAGCCGGCCTCGATCACATCAACACCCAGACGTTCCAGCTGGCGGGCGATGCGGATCTTTTCTTCCTTGGTCATGGAAGCGCCCGGCGACTGTTCGCCATCACGCAAGGTGGTATCAAAAATATAAAGACGATCGCCCATGTCGAATGTTCTCCCTTGTCCCTGTGCTGCTGTCCCGGCTGCGTTCAGGTAATCGTTGAAATCGAATCTCTTGCCCTGGCTTGCCGCCAGTTGCGCCAACTTGTTCAACTGCGCCAGCGGTAGGCTGCCGCGTTCTCTCCATTTGTAGATTGCTGCACGGCTGACCGGCTCATCGGGAAAAATCCGGCTCAGACCTTCAGCCACCGCTCCGGGGCCGCCCAGGTCGTCAATGAGTCGTTCAATGTCCAATTGCATGTTGTGCTCCTGCAGCAAGTTTTGATTCAATGTAGCGATTAGACGACATAACGTCAAACGTGCAATGCAACATCCGCAAAAAATGCCGCATAACGTGTGTCAAATTTGCAATTATTAGACACTAAGTCTAATCAACCCATAAAAACAGGCTTGGCGCTGCATCAAAAAGCCATCACGCTCGCGCCATTTCCAATTAGTCCGCAGACAATATCAGACAAATATGTCCAATAAACTGTAAACACCAAGAAAAAGCCCCGCAGCTACCGGGGCAGGAGCGGGGCTTTTCCATGGCAAGGGCGATCAGGGTGAGACAAGCTCCGCCGGCTTGCGTCGCAGCAGATTCCAGCCAGCCAGCACATAGCCGGACAGGGCATAGCAGACAAAGAAGCCGAACAGCACCAGCGGCGGCTCTGACATCAACAACAGCAAACCCACCACCAGCGCCAGCAGCATGACAAACGGCACCCGGCGACGCAGATGGATTTCCTTGAAGCTCCAGAACTTCACATTGGTCACCATGGTGATGCCAGCAAACGCAGTAAAGCCCAGCAACACCCATTTCAAGCCAGGCAAGCGGGTATAGCCGTAGGCATGACAGATCCACACCAGCCCGGCCACCAGCGCTGCCGCCGCCGGACTGGGCAGGCCGGTAAACCAGCGCTTGTCGGTGCTGCCTATCATGGTATTGAAGCGTGCCAGCCGCAGCGCAGCGCCAGCACAATGGATAAAGGCGACCATCCAACCCAGCTTGCCCATGTCTTTCAGCAGCCACTCATAGGCCACCAGCGCAGGCGCCACGCCAAAGCTCACCATGTCCGACAGGCTGTCAAACTCGGCACCAAAGGCACTCTGGCTATGCGTCAGCCGCGCCACCCGGCCATCCATGCCATCCAGAATCATGGCCAGGAAAATGGCAACGGCTGCATTCTCGAAATTCTGGTTCATCGCCTGGACGATGGCGTAGAAGCCGGCAAACAGGGCGGCCAGCGTGAAAGAGTTGGGCAGCAGGTAAATACCTTGCCGCCGCAGGGACGGCTTACCCGGAACGGGGTCATGGATCATGGTGTTATCCGTAAACGAAGCTATCGGTACGGCGCTGAGCACATACCGGCGCGGGCCGGCAGTCAGTACGTCGACGATCTAGACAAAGGGCGCATGCGCGCAGAGCCGGTGATTTTAATCCAAGCCGGCCCCGGCAGCAAAAGCACCGGCCCGGTCACACGCGTGACCGCTACGCAACAATGAAAAAAGCCGGGGTTCCCCGGCTTTGGCACACTGACCGACTTCGAAATCAGTTCTTGGACTGGTCGACCAGTTTGTTCTTGGCAATCCAGGGCATCATGGCACGCAGTTCGGCACCAACCTTTTCGATCGGATGATCGGCGGTCAGGCGACGGCGGGCAGTCATGCTCGGATAGTTGGTCTTGCCTTCCAGGATGAACATCTTGGCGTATTCGCCAGACTGGATGCGGTACAGCGCCTTCTTCATGGCTTCCTTGGTGGCGGAGGTCACCACTTCCGGGCCGGTCACGTACTCGCCATACTCCGCGTTATTGGAGATGGAGTAGTTCATGTTGGCGATGCCGCCTTCGTACATCAGGTCGACGATCAGCTTCAGTTCGTGCAGGCATTCGAAGTAAGCCATTTCCGGAGCATAGCCTGCTTCGGTCAGGGTTTCGAAGCCGGCCTTCACCAGTTCCACCGCGCCACCACACAGTACAGCCTGTTCGCCGAACAGGTCGGTTTCGGTTTCTTCGCGGAAGTTGGTTTCGATCACGCCACCCTTGGTGCCGCCGTTGGCAGCAGCGTAGGACAGGGCCACGTCACGGGCTTTGCCGGACTTGTCCTGATATACGGCGATCAGGGTCGGCACGCCGCCACCCTTCACATACTCGGAACGCACGGTGTGACCCGGGCCTTTCGGAGCCACCATGATCACGTCCAGGTCTTCACGCGGAACGATCTGGTTGTAATGCACGTTGAAGCCGTGAGCGAAAGCCAGCGCAGCGCCCTTCTTGATGTTCGGGGCGATTTCCTTGTGGTACACGTCCGGCTGCGATTCGTCCGGCAGCAGAATCATCACGACATCGGCCTTCTTCACTGCCTCGGCCACTTCCTTCACCTTGTGGCCAGCAGCTTCGGCCTTGCTCCAGGACGCGCCGTCCTTGCGCAGACCCACGATCACATCAACGCCAGATTCTTTCAGGTTCTGGGCGTGAGCATGGCCTTGTGAGCCGTAGCCGATGATGGCGACTTTCTTACCCTTGATGATGGAAAGATCCGCGTCCTTGTCGTAATACACTTTCATTTGCTTTGTCCCTTGTTATCCGGGCGGCCACCGCTGTGGCCCGCCGTCAGATGTATAGATATATCAGATTTTCAGAACCCGTTCACCACGGCCAATGCCGGATGCGCCAGTACGGACCGTTTCCAGGATCACTGCGCGGTCGATGGCCTCGATAAAAGCCCCCAGCTTGTCGCTCGTACCAGTCAGCTCGATGGTGTATGTCTTTTCCGTAACATCAATGATGCGACCGCGGAAAATATCCGCCATGCGCTTCATTTCCTCCCGGTCTTTACCGGTAGCGCGCACCTTGATCAGCATCATCTCGCGTTCGATGTGCTCGGATTCATTGAGGTCTATCACCTTGACCACCTCGATCAGCTTGTTGAGCTGCTTGGTGATCTGCTCGATGACTTCGTCGGAACCATGCGTGACGATCGTCATCCGTGACAGTGTCGGATCCTCGGTAGTCGACACCGTCAGTGAGTCAATATTGTAAGCCCGGGCAGAAAACAGCCCTACCACGCGGGACAGTGCGCCCGCTTCGTTTTCCAGCAAAATCGAAAGAATATGTCTCATACCGTCCGCCTCAGCACATATTGCCGTAGTCACGGTTGTTCTCGAAGGGGACCTGCTGGACGTCGCGCATGTGCGGCGGCAAATCCATCTGGTCCAGACCCTTGCCGTTCTGGATCATCGGGAACACGTTCTCGGATTGATCGGTACGGAAGTCCAGGAATACCAGACGTTCCTTCAGGGCGGGGCCAAAGGCCTCGCGCAGTACCGGCTCGACATCGGACGGGTTTTCGATCTTGAAGCCAACATGGCCATAGGCCTCTGCCACCTTCACGAAATCCGGCAGTGCATCCATGTAGGACTCGGAATACCGGGTGCCGTAGAAGAATTCCTGCCACTGACGCACCATGCCCAGATAGCGGTTGTTGAGCGCCACGATCTTGACCGGTGTGTGGTACTGCTTGCAGGTGGACAGCTCCTGGATATTCATCTGGATGGAGCCTTCGCCGGTAATACAGGCGACGGTGGCATCCGGATTGGCCAGTTGCGCGCCCATGGCTGCAGGCAAACCGAAGCCCATGGTACCCAAGCCGCCGGAATTCAGCCACTGCTTCGGGCTGTCGAACTTGTAATACTGCGCCGCCCACATCTGATGCTGTCCCACATCGGATGCGACGATGGCCTTGCCACCGGTGATTTCATACAGCTTTTCCACCACGTACTGCGGCTTGATCAGCTCGGTGGACGGGGTGTACAGCAGGCTGTTGTGGCCACGCCATTCTTCGATCTGTTTCCACCAGTTTGCCAGATACTGTGCATCCGGTTTCTGCCCGGACTGCTGCAGGATGTCCAGCATTTCGCGCAGCACGTGCTTGACGTCGCCGACGATGGGCACGTCTACCTTCACGCGCTTGGAAATGGAAGACGGGTCCACATCGATATGGATGATCTTCTTCGGCTGCGACAGGAAATGCGCGGGGACGCTGATGACACGGTCGTCAAAACGTGCACCCACGGCAATCAGCACATCACAGTACTGCATGGCCATATTGGCCTCGTACGTACCGTGCATACCCAGCATGCCGAGGAACTGCGGGTCGGAGCCCGGATAGGCACCCAGGCCCATCAGGGTGTTGGTACACGGCAGGCCCAGCGACTTGACCAGCTCGGTCACCTCGGCTGCGGCATTGCCCTGTACGGCACCGCCGCCTACGTAGATGTAAGGACGCTTGGCTTCCAGCAGAAGGTTGATGGCCTTCTTGATCTGTCCCGGATGGCCGCGTGTGGCAGGCACATAGGAACGGATGTGCACGCTTTCCGGGTAATGGAATTCGGCACGTTGCTGGGTAATGTCCTTGGGAATATCCACCACCACCGGGCCGGGGCGGCCACTCTTGGCGATGTAGAATGCTTTCTTGATGGTGTCAGCGATATCGTTGACATCCTTCACCAGGAAGTTGTGCTTCACGCACGGGCGGGTGATCCCCACCATGTCCACTTCCTGAAAGGCGTCCAGACCAATGGCCGGCGTGGCCACCTGACCGGAAATCACCACCATGGGAATCGAATCCATATAGGCGGTGGCAATGCCGGTAACGGCATTGGTGGCACCGGGACCCGAGGTCACCAGTGCTACGCCAGTCTTGTCGCTGGAGCGTGAGTACGCATCAGCCGCATGCACTGCGGCCTGCTCGTGGCGCACCAGTACGTGCTTGAACTTGTCCTGCCGGAAGATGGCATCATATATTTCCAGAACCGCGCCGCCGGGGTAGCCGAACAGAAATTCGACTCCTTCTTCCTGCAGGCAACGGACTAGGATTTCCGCGCCCGATATCTGCATCTTGTGCCTCTTTGTCTTGTCTTGCAGTCAATCTTGGCAATTGACTTGTGTTTCATCCCGTTGTGATGGAAGACCTTAGCTTATCCCTCAAATGGCGGTCAAGTGCTTTTGTGCAGGTGCAAAAACACGCTAAGCCACGGTAAAAACAGGGAAATCCGCGGGGTGGCCTTGCCTGCCCGGCTCTGCTACTATCTTTCGTTGGCATCAACCCGAATCTCCCCTACACATGGCAAGCCGCAAGGAAATGGCCGACTTTCTGCAGTCGGCGGAACGACGCGCCTTCAAGCAAGCCCTGTACGCCGTGCGCAATGACGAAAACGCACTGGACATCGTGCAAGACTCCATGATGAAGCTGGCAGACCGCTACGCCCATGCACCGGCGGCGGAATTGCCACTGATTTTCCAGCGCATCCTGCAAAACACCATTCGCGATCACTTCCGCCGTGCCAAGGTGCGCCAGTTCTTTGGCACCCTGCTGTCATCGCTGCTGCCCACCCGCGCAGAGGACGAAAACGCCGATCCGCTGGAAATACTGAACATCGCGGCGGACGAGGCCAGCAGCAATCCGGAAAAATGGTATGCCCGCAAAGAAGTCGCCCAACTGATCGACGGCGCGGTGCAACTGCTGCCCAATCGTCAACGGGAAGCTTTCCTGCTGCGTTACTGGGAGGGACTGGATGTCGCCGAAACCGCACGGGTGATGGGCTGCTCGGAAGGCAGCGTCAAGACGCACTGTTCACGTGCCACCCACACGCTGGCGGCCATCCTGCAGCAAAAAGGAGTGGTGCTATGACCCCCTCGAAACAAGGTTCCGGCATCCCAGCCGGCAGCGACGACAAGCTCCAGCACAGTGTGACCACCATACTGGACCAACCGGGCAATCAGCTCAGTACCGCCCAGCAGCAACGCCTGCGCCAGGCCCGGGAACAGGCACTGGTCCGTTTTGATGCACGTATCGGCGAAGCGCCGCGCCTGCGCGAACGGCTGTCGCTCTGGCTGCAGCGCCATACCCAGGGCTTGCGCCGCAGCGTGCTGGCCCTGAGTTTTGCCATGATGGCCGGCACTGGCCTGTGGGTAATGGAGGGGCTGCTGGTAGAGGAAGAAGCAGTCGATGCGGCCATCCTGGCCCACGAGCTGCCCTTGGAAATGCTGATGGACCCGCACTTCTCGGGGAGCCTGCATGACTAAACCACAGCGTTTATTACCCTTGCTGCTGACTGGCTGGCTGCTGGCCATGCCGGTGCTGGCCAGCCCGCTGAACAATCCACGCTGGGATCAGCTAGATACCGAGCAACAAACCGTCATGGCGCCACTGGCCGCCGAATGGGACCGTTATGCTCCGGAGAAAAAGAAAAACCTGCTGGCCATCGTGCCGGAATATCGCAGCCTGGACCCTGCCGGCCGCTTGCGTCTGCAAAGCAAGCTGAAAAGCTGGTCTGATCTGACGCTGGAGCAACGCCAGCAAATCCGCCAAAACTGGAAAACGCTGCAAGGGCTGCCCGCTACCGAGCGGGAAAAAGCCATCCAGCGCCTGAAACAAAGCCAGCCCAAGCCACAGGCTTCCGGCTGAGCATCACCCTGCCGTCATCATCATGAGCCCAACCTTCACCGCGGCCAGCATTGGCCGCCGCCTATGCAGCCAGCTTTACGAATTGCTGCTGATTGCCGCCCTGCTGCTTACCGTTTCCGCCGTCATGACCGGTCTGCAAGCTTGGCTGGGGCAGTCGCTACTGCTGGACCTGCTCACCCAGCTGGCACTCGCCGGCTCCTTGTTTGGCTATTTCGGCAGCAGCTGGGTCAAATCGGGCCAGACAGTGGCCATGAAGGCCTGGCGGGTGAAGATAGTGCGACAGGATGACGGGCAGCTGATGGATTGGCGTCAGGCCGGTTTCCGCTATATCGTCGGCCTGCTGCTGTTTGTCGGCATGCCCGCCATTTCCTATCTGGCTTGGTCGCGCAATCTGGGGCATGGCCGTGAGGCGCTGCTGATTTCGCTGGCCTGGTGCATCCTGCCGTATCTGGCGGCCTGCTACGACAAGGAGCGGCTGTTTCTGCACGACCGCCTGGCGCGTACCCGCCAGATCACCCTGCCCAAGCCGCCCCATCCCGGCAAGGGCCGCCCACGGCAGGCCAGCTGAGTCAGCGCGTGCAGGCAGCGACAGCGTCGTCGCCGAGCCGGCGCGGCTGACCTTGGCAAAATATCTTCAATAGAAGATATTTCATCCAAAAGTCATGGTACTCTTTGCGCCCGGAACGGAAAGCCTGGCCCCTCCCTTACCTGGAAGCACGCAGAATGCATCAACAGCCCGATCAGATCGACCGCATCGTCGCCCTCTGGAATGAAGTACGTCCCGACCTGAACCCCTCGTCCACTCAGGTTATCGGTCGTATTGTACGGATGGAATATTTCATTACCCGCCGGGTACTGCAGGATCTGGCCCGCTACAGCCTCAACGTCGGCGAATTCGACGTGCTGGCTGCGCTGCGCCGCCGTGGCGAGCCCTATCAGTTGTCGCCCAACCAGTTGCAAGGCATGGTGCTGATTTCCTCCGGCGCGCTGACCAACCGCATCAACCGTCTGGAAGAGGCCGGCCTGGTCACCCGCTCACCCGACCCGGAAGACCGCCGCGGCGTGATTGTGACACTGAGCGCCAAGGGCTTTGCCGTGATCGAAGAAGCCGTGGTCAACCATCTGGCGGCCGAAGCCGAGCTGATGGAAAATCTGGACGACGCCGAGAAGGTGCAATTGGCCGGACTGCTGAAAAAGCTGTTGCAGACCCAGGAAGACTGAAGCGGCCAAGCAGCCGGCCACGCTGCCGCCAGACGCAAAAAAGCCGCATTACTGCGGCTTTTTTCATTTACAGCCCGATGATCAGCAGCAGGTTCGCGCCACAGATCAGTACGAACAACAACCAGCCCACCAGCTGTAGCCATGGAGCCAGGGCAAACTCCCCCATCAGCTGACGACTAGCCGTCATGCGCAGCAGCGGCCACATGGCCAAGGGCAATTGCAGGCTGAGCACCACCTGACTCCACACCAGCATGCGCCCCACCGCGCCCTCTCCCAACAGCAGCACACCCAGCAGGGCCGGCAGCAAAGCCAGCCCACGGGTAATCAGCCGTCGCTGGTAGCAGGGAATCTTGATTTGCAGGAAGCCATCCATGATCACCTGCCCCGCTACAGTGCCGGTGAGCGTGGAACTTTGCCCCGCCGCCAGCAAAGCCAGGCCAAACAGCAGCGCCGCTGCCCCACCGGCCAGCGGCGTGATCAGCTGATAAGCCTGTTCGATATCATCCACCACCGGTTGGCCAACAGCATGAAAAGCCGAGCCAGCCAGCACCAGGATGGCCCCGTTCACCAGCATGGCCAGCAGCAGCGACAGCACGGTATCGACGCGGCATAGCGCCAGCGTATCGCGCAGAGCATGCTTTCCGCCCTCCACCCGCCGGGTCTGCACGATGGAAGAATGCAGATACAGATTGTGCGGCATGATGGTGGCCCCGACGATGCCCAGACCCAGCACCACCGCCTGATGCAGATCAGCACCAGGACTGGAAGGCAGCAGGCCACGCGCCACCGCCTGCCAATCCGGCCCCACCATGAAGACCTGTATGGCAAAACACAGCGCGATGGTGGCAATCAGGCCCAGCACGACCGCTTCGATCTGGCGGAAGCCCTTGCCCTTCATGCCCAGCACGATCAGGGTATCGAAAGCCGTCAGCCCCACCCCCCAGGCCAGCGGCACGCCAAACAGCAGCTTGAAGGCCAGCGCGCAGCCCAGCACCTCGGCCACATCGCAGGCGATGATGGACAGCTCGGCACTGAGCCACTGCAACAGGCGTCCGGCCGGGCCATAGCGCTCGCGACTGGCTTGTGCCAGGTCCATGCCGGTGACCAGGCCCAGCCGTGCCGCCATCAGCTGCAGCACGATGGCCACCACACTGGATAGCGCCACCACCCACAGCAAGCCATAGCCAAAACGCGAGCCGGCCTCGATATCCGTGGCCCAGTTGCCCGGATCCATATAGCCGACAGCCACCAGCAGGCCGGGGCCAGCAAAGCGGCGCAGTCGCTGCCACCATGCGGCATGGGCGTCGATGCGGATACTGCCTTGAACTTCGGAGGGGCAAAACGGAGCGGTAGCGGTACGCGGGAGGGAAAACATGCAACATCCTCAAACAGAAAGGCCGAAAATGCGCGCCGGACGCAGTGGTATCTACTGGCCTAAAGGCAAATTGACACCAGCCATTTTCACCGATTCAACTGGCGTCCATGCCCAGTTTTTCTTCCAGGCACCAATCACCAGATTGGGATATTCCGGCCGGCCCAGACTACCGTTGTAGCGGCCAAGGGCGCGGTAGAGGCTGCCGCGTTCGATATCCAGGTAATGGCGCAGGATGGTGCAGCCATAGCGCAGATTGAGCGTGAGTTCGAACAGATTGTGCTGCGGGTTACCGATCTGCCTGACCCAGAAGGGCATCACCTGCATCAGGCCGCGGGCACCAACCGGTGAAATGGCGTATTTGTTAAAGCCGCTTTCCACCTGGATCAGTCCCAGTACCAGCTGCGGGTCCAGCCCGGCGCGGGTGGCTTCGTACTGAATGGTGGTGAGCAGGCGTTCGCGCATCCAGCTGTCGGGAATGCGCTTTTGCAGCCGGCGCGACATCTCGGCCAGCCAGGCCTGGCCTTCCTGCGGCGTATCGAACACCAGCCGTGGTGCATTGATGTCGGCGATGGTGCGGCTCATGGCCGAAGCCACATTGGCCGCCAGCGCCTCCTCGCGCTGCGCACCCGCCCACGCTGGCGACAAGGCCAGCAGGGAAGACAGGGCACACAGCGACAGGAGGATTTTCATCAGGCTAGCTTGGCAAGCAGATGTTCCAGAATAGCATCTGCTGCAACCGGCGTTGCCGCGGCATCGCGACGCTGCTGGTACTCGACCTTGCCTTCTTTCAGGCCACGGTCGCCGATGGTGACGCGATGCGGTGCGCCGATCAGTTCCCAGTCGGCAAACATCGCGCCCGGACGCTCGCCACGGTCGTCGATGATCACATCCACACCCTTGGCCAGCAGTGCGGCATACAGATTGTCGGCAGCAGCTTTGACTTCGGCCGAACGGTCGTAGCCCACCGGGCAGATCACCACATTGAACGGTGCCAGGCTATCCGGCCAGATGATGCCCTTGTCGTCGTGGTTCTGTTCGATGGCCGCGCCCAGGATACGGGTCACACCAATACCGTAGCAGCCCATTTCGAAAGGTTTCGGCTTGCCGTCTTCATCGAGGAAGGTGGCATTCATGGCGGCAGAATACTTGGTGCCCAGGTAGAACACATGGCCCACTTCGATACCACGCTGGATGGCCAGCACGCCCTTGCCGTCCGGGCTGGGGTCACCAGCCACCACATTACGGATATCGGCGACTTCCGGCTCGGCGCAGTCGCGGCCGAAGTTGGCACCGGTATAGTGCTGGTCGTCTTCGTTGGCACCGATGACAAAGTCGGCCATCTTGGCCACGGTGCGATCGGCAATCATGCGGCCCTTGAAGCCTACCGGGCCAAGCGAACCCGGATTGGCGCCGAATGCTTCGCGGATCAATGCCGGGCTGGCCATGGTCAGCGGTTTCTTGATGCCGGCGATTTTCTCGGCCTTCACTTCGTTCAGTTCGTGGTCGCCACGCACCAGCAGCAGTACCGCCTCGCCTTCCGCGCCTTCCACCACCAGCGCCTTGACCGTGCTCTTGATGTCGATGCTCAGGAATGCCACCAGATCAGCAATGGTCTTGACCTTGGGCGTGTGTACTTTGGTGAGTTCGGCAGCGGCAGCCGGGCGCTCGCCAGCCGGGGCCACGGCTTCGGCCAGTTCGATATTGGCGGCGTAATCGGAATCCGGGCAGTAGATGATGGCGTCTTCGCCGGTATCGGCAATCACCTGGAATTCGTGCGAACGGTCACCGCCGATGGCACCGGTATCGGCAGCCACGGCGCGGTAGGTCAGGCCCAGGCGGTCGAAGATGCGGCAGTAGGTGTTGTACATGTTTTCGTAGCTGAGGCCGGCGGCTTCCGCGCTACGGTCGAAGGAGTAGGCATCCTTCATGGTGAATTCGCGGCCACGCATCACGCCAAAACGCGGACGGCGCTCGTCGCGGAACTTGGTCTGGATCTGGTAGAAGTTACGTGGCAGGGCGCGGTAGCTGCGCAGCTCGCTGCGCGCGATGTCGGTAATCACTTCTTCCGCAGTAGGCTGCAGGGCGAAGTCGCGCTCGTGGCGGTCCTTGAAACGCAGCATTTCCTCGCCCATGGTGTCCCAGCGGCCGGATTCCTGCCACAGGCCAGCCGGCTGCACGACCGGCAGCGACACTTCAATGGCACCGGCGCGGTTCATTTCTTCACGCACGATGTTTTCCACCTTGCGCACCACGCGCAGGCCCATCGGCATCCAGGAGTAAATGCCGGCGGCAAGCTTGCGGATAAAACCGGCACGAATCATCAACTTCTGGCTGGTGATGTCGGCGTCGGCGGGAGCTTCTTTCAGGGTGGAAATGAAAAACTGCGATGCGCGCATGATGCGTCCTTGGTATTCGGCTAAATGGGGATGATTGTAGCGTTTTGCAGCCTTGGCGGGAAAGCATCCTGTCCTGCGCCGCATGCTGTCAGGGTAGCAGCGGGAATTCCATGCTGCTTTGTCGTTTTCCCCCTACATGGCACAAGGTAAAAATGGCAGGAACACAGCATTAGCTTGGCGCTGCCCCGACTCAGTAGTAACCTTCGCGCTCACAGGCCATTCCCGTTTCTTGCACCGCAACATGGACGCAAGTGGAATGGCATTGCATGCTTAACTACACAAAGAACTCACACTCACATCATGCAGGCTCACAATAAACAAGCCATGACCGGCCTGACGCTGGCTGCGCTGGGCGTGGTGTACGGAGATATCGGCACCAGCCCGCTCTATACGCTGCGCGAATGTTTTACCGGGCATGGTCTTGCCACGACCCCTGACAATATCTTCGGCATCCTGTCGCTGATCTTCTGGTCGCTGATCTTCGTGGTCTCCATCAAATACGTTGTGTTTGTACTGCGCGCCGACAACCACGGCGAAGGCGGCATCATGGCGCTGATGGCGCTGGCACGACACTACGTCACCCATGCCGCGCGCTGGAAAGTGGTGCTGCTGGGCCTGTTTGGTGCCTCGCTGTTCTATGGCGACGCCATCATCACCCCGGCCATGTCGGTGCTGTCCGCGGCAGAAGGCCTGGAAGTGCTCAGCCCCAGCATGCAGCCCTATGTCTTGCCCATCGCCATTACCGTGCTGGTGGGACTGTTCGCCCTGCAACGCTTTGGCACGGCCAGCGTGGGCATGCTGTTTGGCCCGGTGATGCTGGTGTGGTTTTCCATCCTGGGTGTGCTGGGCGTGCTGCAGATTGTGCAGGCACCGGGCATTCTGGCGGCCGTCAATCCCTGGTATGCCTATAACTTTGTGGCTCACCATGGCGTGGGTGCCTACCTGACGCTGGGCTCGGTGGTGCTGGCACTGACTGGTGCCGAAGCGCTGTACGCTGATATGGGCCACTTTGGCAAAACGCCGATTCGCCGCGCCTGGTATGGCCTGGTGCTACCGGCACTGGTGCTGAACTATTTCGGCCAGGGCGCGCTGTTGATGCTCAAACCGGAAACCATCAAGAACCCCTTCTTCCTGCTGGCGCCGCAATGGGCGCTGCTGCCGCTGATCATCCTGGCCACCCTGGCCACCGTGATTGCCTCGCAGGCGGTGATTTCCGGTGCCTACTCGCTCACCCGCCAGGCTATCCAGCTGGGCTACAGCCCGCGCATGGAAATCTCCCACACCTCGGAAAACGAAATCGGCCAGATCTATCTGCCCTTCGTCAACTGGGCCTTGCTGGTGGCCGTGCTGGTGGTGGTGCTGATTTTCCAGAGCTCGGACAACCTGGCCTCGGCTTACGGCATTGCCGTGACCGGCACCATGCTGATCACCACCTTGCTGTTCTTCGTGGTGGCACGCGTCAACTGGCGCTGGCCGCTGCCGCTGGCACTGGGCATTACCATTTTCTTCGGCATCATCGATACGGCCTTCTTTACTGCCAACCTGCTCAAGCTGTTCTCCGGCGGCTGGCTGCCGCTGGTGCTGGGCATGGTGATTTTCCTGTTGATGACCACCTGGAAACAGGGCCGCAAACTGCTGTTTGACCGTCTGCGTGAACAGGCTCTGCCGCTGGACAGCTTTATCGAGAACCTGGAAGCCTTCCCGCCCACCCGCGTACAGGGCACGGCGGTATTCCTGACCAGCACCCTGCACGGCGTGCCGCATGCGCTGTTGCATAATCTGAAGCACAACAAGGTGCTGCATGACCGTGTCGTGCTGATGACCATCCGCACCGAGGATGTGCCTTACATCAGCAATGAATCGCGACTGGAAGTGGTACAGCTGTCACCGTCATTCTGGCGCGTGGTGGCCCGCTACGGCTTCAAGGAAGACCCGAGCGTGCTCAATGTACTGGAGCTGTGCGAAGCGGATGGCCTGGCCTTCGAGCTGATGGATACTTCATTCTTCCTGTCGCGCGAAACCATCATTTCCACCGAACGTCCGGGCATGGCGCGCTGGCGCGAGCGGCTGTTTGTGTGGATGAGCAAGAACGCATTGCGCGCCACCGACTTCTTCCAGATTCCGACCAACCGCGTGGTGGAGCTCGGCGCGCAAGTCGAACTGTAGTCAAGCAACTACATCAAAAGGCAGGCTTTTCAGCCTGCCTTTTTTATTTGCCATGCCAAATTCATGCAATGTAATCGATTACAAACCGCCTGCCAGCACAGTGAAATTTCATACAATACAGATACTTAAATTGAAAACAACCGTAATTAACATCTACTGATCCGCCTATTGCAACAAAAATGGCCGACGCAAAACAGCCGGCCACATGATGCAAAACGGATGAAATTTTACTATGTAGTGCCGGCACTACGCCGGCAGGTCGATTTCCCCCCTCACCCTGGCCCAGTCAAAGTAAGGACCGGGATCGGTTTTACGCCCCGGGGCGATGTCCTCATGCCCGGTCATGCCGCGCAAGGGCAGCTGAGCACGCAATTCGCGCAGCAGCGCCAGCAACATCTGGTACTGCGCATCAGCAAAGGGCTCGAAATCGCAGCCCTCCAGCTCGATACCTATCGAAAAGTCATTACAACGCTCGCGCCCCTGCCAGCTGGACACGCCGGCATGCCAGGCACGCTGATGCACGGAAACAAACTGCAGCAGCTGCCCGCTGCGGCGGATAAAGAAATGCGCGGAGACGCGCAACTGATGAATGCTGGCAAAGTAAGGATCTTCTGCCGGGTCCAGCGTATTGGTAAACAGCTGGGCCACCGCCTGACCACCATAGCGATAAGGTGGCAGGCTGATATTGTGAATGACCAGCAACTCGGCCGCCCCGCCCTCGCGGGCATCGCAATTGGGTGAAGGAATCTGTCGCGCCTCGCGCACCCAGCCATTGCCATCCAGATGCAGTACCGGCTGCACACGGCCGGCCCGATAGACCATGCGCCACAGCACCAGGCCATCCGGCACCTTCCAGCGCTGCTCCAGCACAAAACCCGCCTTGTGATACAGCGCCACCGCCGCGGTGTTGACCTCGGCGGTATCCACGCTGACCTCGTCGGCATCTGCCAGCAAATGATTCAGCAAGCGATAAGCCCAGCCAGCGCCAAAGCAGGCCGGATCAACCACCGTGCGCTCGATATGCCAGCCGCCCTGCTGACGTTTGCTTGCCACCAGCACACCGCGCAGCACGGCCCCCTCAAACGCACCCAGCACACGGTCACGGCAGGCCATCACGGCGGCGAGGTCAGGCCACATCAGCGGTAACTGGGGATAATCCAGCCACGCGCACTCCACCTGATGCGCCAGTAGCTGGATACGCAGGGCCTCGGCCGCCAGCTGCGGGTCGTCCAGTCGTATTGACTTGATTTCAAAGGGAATGTCCATCACTACCTTTCTCGTCGGTCTTTGCCGCCGCAACATCGCCACCCAGCACCCACCACCGTATTTCACTGGGCAACCCACCCTGCTCGGGCGCACAATGGCCTATTGTGCCAGCAGCACTGGCCACTGCGTACCGAGTGCCGCGCATTTGAGCAGAATCATGGTTTTTTGCATTGCAGCACGGCACACTCGACACATTCACCCAGCTTGAGGCCACCCACCATGCTTACCCTGAATGATATCGGCAATACCAGCAGCGCCAGCTTCGAACAACCCCTGGACATGCTGCTGGCTTGCCATGACAAGATCCGCCGCTTCTGCGACCAGTTGGACAAGCTGCCCGGCTACATCGCGGAACATGGCGTGAACGAGGCGGTAAAAAACACCATAGACAGCGTCATCCGCTATTTCGATGTGGCCGGCCCGGCCCACCATATCGACGAAGAAGAGGAACTGTTCCCCATCCTGCTGGAACGGGTGCCAACGGCAGCAGCCCGCATCGAGCAACTGGAAGCCGAACACGGCTACCTGCATTCTTGCTGGAATGCCATCCGTGACGACCTGCGCGCCTTGCGCAATGGTGATATCGACAGCATCAGCGAAAATGCCGTGGCCGAGTTCGTACGTCAGTACCGTGAGCACGCTGCCTCGGAAGAGGCATGGTTGATTCCCACGGCAGCTGCCACGCTGAATACGGATGAGCTGCGCAATGCTGGCCTACGCATGGCCCAGCGTCGCCAGCAAGCCTGCTGAACGCGCCCCACCCCGGACGTGAACCATAAAAAAGGATGCCATCTGGCATCCTTTTTTGTTTGGCAGCCTGCCGCAAGCCTCAGGCAGTCAGTTGCAGCAGCGCGGCAAAAGCATCTTCAAACAATTTGAGGCCATCCTGCTGCAGCTTGTCGCCCACGGCCACCAGATCGATATCCGCTTCCGCCACATCCAGCAGCGTGGCTTGGGCCTGCTGCGCATCCTGCGGCAAGGTCAGTGCGGCAACGCCGTGATCGCGGAAGGCCGCCAGCGTGCCATCCGGCACGGTATTGACGGTTTCATCGCCAATCAGGCTTTCCACATACAGCACGTCGGAGTAAGCGGCATTCTTGGTACCGGTAGAGGCCCACAACAGGAACTGCGGCCAGGCGCCAGCGGCCTTGAGCGCAGCAAACTCGCAGCCATGGAAGCGCTGCTGATAGCGGGCATAGGCCACCTTGGACAGGGCAATGGCGGCCTTGCCTTGCAATGCTGGCGGCAATTGCGGGTCCAGCAGGCTGTCGACACGCGACAGGAAGAAGCTGGCCACGGCCTTGATGCCGGCCACCGGCTTGCCGGCAGCATGGCGGGCGGTCAGGCCATCGATATAGGCATCCCATACCGCTTCCACCTGCGGCAGGCTGAACAGCAGGGTGATGTTGACGTTGATGCCTTCGGCGGTCAGCGTCTGGAAGGCGCGGATACCTGCTGCGGTAGCCGGGATCTTGATCATGGCGTTGGGGCGGCCAATCTCGCCCCACAAGCGGCGTGCTGCGGCCAGCGTGCCGGCTTCGTCGTGCGACAGTGCCGGGGAGACTTCCAGGCTGACATAGCCATCATTGCCCTGGCTGCTACGGTACTGTTCCAGCAACAGGTCGCATGCGGCCTGGATGTCCGGCACCACCAGCGCCTCGTAACGCTGCTCTGCCGTCAGTGCGGTATTGCTTTTCAGCTGCGCCAGATCGCCCTGGTAGCTGGCATCGCTGCTGATGGCCTTGTAGAAAATGGCCGGATTGGAAGTCACGCCGGCAATGCCGTCTTCTTGCAGCAGAGTGGCCAGTTGGCCGGAAGCCAGCAGCTCACGGGACAGATTATCCAGCCAGATACGCTGGCCGAACGGGCGAATGGATTGCAGACGATTCATGGTGTGGTCCGGGAACAGGGTAGTTTGCATTATGGAGGAATATCCTAGCGCGCCAGCGCAGGCAGGCCAAGCCCCAAACGCAGCGATTTTCCGCTAACTTGCATGGAAATCACTGACTAAAACGTCATCAACAAATGGTTTGAGGAAAGAAACGAAATCCAGATGGGCTGGATGGTGCAGATAGCCATCGCGGGCGGCCGCATCGGCAAAGCTTAACAGCCAGCCGTGAGTAAAACCCTGCTGCAAGCCTTCCGGGCTGCAATCCGGCCCGCCGGCAAAAGACTGGATGCCGGCAATGCGTGCTGGCAAGGCGGCAAAGCGCTGGCTGATTTCGGCAATATCGGACGGCGTAGTCGCCGCAGTAAAACGCAACAACACCACATGATGCAGCATGTCGGCTCCTTGCCAGAGGGGACTTGCCATCCTACCCGCCGTAGGGCGGGCTGGCGAGTACTGGCCGGCCTACTAGACCCAGCCCTGCCGACGGTGGCCTGCGCTGTGTGCAGGCCAGTCGGCGCGCCAATCAGGCGCTGTGGGAGCCGCTTTCCGGCTCGGCCGAACGTTCGCGCTGGAAAATCACGCTGAAAGTACTGCCCTTGTCCGGTTCGCTCTTGATATCCAGCCTGGCGTTATGGCGGGCAATCACATGCTTGACGATAGCCAAGCCGAGGCCGGTGCCGCCATTGCCGCGGGAACGGCCACGGTCCACCCGGTAAAAGCGTTCGGTCAGCCGCGGGATATGCTCGCGCGGAATACCGATGCCGCTGTCCTTGACGGAAAATCGCAGGCGTTCGCCTTCGGCCTTCCACGACAGGGTGATGGCGCCACCTTCCGGGGTGTAGCGCACGGCATTGGACACCAGATTGCCAAAAGCCGAATGCAATTCCTGCGCACTGCCCCACAGCCACTGGCTGCAATCCTTTTCCAGCTTGATCTGGTGCCGTCCCTGTGACAGCCCTTCGGCCTCTACCATCAGGGTATCCAGCATCAGTTGCATGTTGACCTTTTCCGCTGCCACCGCCTTGGGGCTGTTTTCCAGCCGCGACAGGGTCAGCAGATCTTCCACCAGGCTTTGCATGCGCCGCGATTGCTCCATCATCATCGGCAGGAAATGGCTGAGCGTGGCCTGATCCACTTCTTCCATGTCGGCCAGCGTCTCCAGAAAGCCGCCCACCACGGTGAGCGGCGTGCGCAGTTCATGCGAGACATTGGCGACAAAGTCGCGATGCACGGTCTGCACCCGCTCCAGCGAGGTGATGTCGCGGCTGAGCAGCAGCTTGCGCGTGGAATCGAAGGGGACCAGCTGTACCGAAATCACCAGCTCGCGTGGCTGGACAAACTGCAACACCAGCGGCTGACTGAAGCTGGCATTTTTCATGTAAGCATGGAAACTGGGCTGGCGGATGAGGTTAAGAATCTGGTTACCCACATCCTGCTTGCGGTCCAGATTCAGGTGCTCCATCGCCATCGGGTTGATCCACTCGATGCGGTCATGCTCGTCCAGCACCACCACACCGTCTGGCATGGCTTCGCCGGCATTGATGAAACGCTCCAGCACATTGGTCAGCTTGCGCTTGCTCTGCATCTGGGTACGCATGGTGCGGTACAGCGTCATGAACACCGTATGCCAGGCCCCGAAGCCATCGGGAACCCGCTCGGCGGTGGGATGGTCGAGCCAGCGCAGCAGCAGGGCAATGTGATAGAGATGAAAGCCCAGCCAGGCCAACAGGCTGAGGCCGGCAGCGATCAGGCCTTCAATCGGGCCGGAGAAGGCCCAGAAGCCCAGGCCGATGAAGAGGATGACAATCAGCCAAACCAGGGTACGCTGCAGGAATTCTCGCAAGACTGCCTCACTGCTGGGTGGAGAAACGGTAACCCGTGCCGCGAACGGTCTGAATCAGGGCATCATGGCCGGTGGTTTCCAGCGAACTGCGCAGGCGGCGGATATGCACGTCGACCGTGCGCTCTTCCACGAAGACATGGTCGCCCCACACCTGATCCAGCAGCTGGGAACGCGAGTGTACACGCTCCGGGTGCGTCATGAAGAAATGCAGCAGACGGAATTCGGTCGGCCCCAGATCGATGGTGCCACCATTGCCACTGACACGATGGGTGATCGGGTCCAGCCGCAAGCCTTGCACCTCGACCGCATCATCGGTCATCTGCGGGGCACGGCGACGCAGCACGGCCTTGATGCGGGCCAGCAGTTCGCGCGGCGAAAAGGGTTTGGTGATGTAGTCGTCGGCACCGGACTCCAGCCCGGTAATCTTGTCCTGCTCGTCGGAGCGGGCCGTCAGCATGATGATGGGGATATGCTTGGTGCGCTCGTCCGAGCGCAAGCGCCTGGCGATATCCACCCCGGAAGCGCCCGGCAGCATCCAGTCCAGCAATACCAGATCGGGCAGCGCATTGCGCACCAGGGTCAGGGCGGCTTCGGCCGTGCTGGCGCGCAAGACGTGATGCCCCGCCTGGGTGAGGTTAAAGGCGATCAGTTCCTGAATCGCTGGTTCGTCTTCGACAAGCAAAATATTGGCAGCCATGTATCGGTCCAGTCCCGGTTTGATTATGGCAAGGATAAAAACCGGCGATTACAGAAATATGACATTTCTTAAATAGTTGCCGAAACTTTTGCCGCACGCACCAACACAGCGAACAAGGCTGTCATCTTGCCATGCCTGGCCCGGAAAACAGGCAAAAAAAAACGGGCCTGCCACAAGGCAGACCCGGAATGGCCTTCGTCAAAAATTTGTTTGTCTGACTTGAGACCAGGGACAAAGAGATCACCAGGACAGTTTCAAACGGGTTACATGCACATGAACCCATCAGCAACGAATCCGGACAAGAGCCATCCCGGCGGGACAGTGCCGAAACAGCTCTGATACGGCAGGCATTGTACGGAGCAAGCAGCAATAATTTAATGTAAAAATATGGGATTTTTCGCATTAATGCCTTGTAAAATGGCTTTTTTAGGCCATTAAACTTTCGATTCAAAGCATGGATAAATTCGACAAAAAAATTCTGGCCGCCCTGCACGAAAATGCCCGTATCAGCTTTGCCGAACTGGCACGGCGGGTGAACCTGTCGGCCCCAGCCATCGCCGACCGGGTGGAGAAACTGGAGCGACTGGGCGTCATCACCGGCTACCAGGCACAAATCGACCCCGCCAAAGTGGGACTGCCGATTCTGTGCATGATCGAACTGACCGTGAAGCATCTGGAGTATTACGTGGTGCTGGAACGCATCCGCAGCCTGCCCCAGGTGCTGGAGTGCGCCTCCATCACCGGCACCAGTGGCCTGATGATGAAGGTGGCGGTCGACGCCATGCCCAGCCTGCAGGCACTGATCGCCCAACTGATGCAGTTTGGCGATACAAAAACCTCCATCATCATCGACATGCCGGTCGCACCGCGCATGCCGCAACTGCTGCAGGACGACTGAAAACCCCACCACACCTGGCGGCCACCACAGATGCAGTCCTTCCCAGACAAAAAAATGGCCGAAGAATCGACGATTCTTCGGCCAAACTCTTGGGAGAGACCATATAGAAGCACATCTACGAACGAAGCACCCTGGCAGGCATCTTCTGACCAATGCCTGCCGGGTTTACTGCACCGGTTTCCCCCTGGCGGTTCTGACGCCACCAGGGAGAAACGGATTACTTGGCAGCCACCCAGGCCAGCGAGGTATCCAGCATGCGGTTGGCAAAACCCCACTCGTTGTCGTACCAGGACAGCACCTTGACTTCACGACCGGCAATGACACGGGTCAGCGTGGAGTCAAACACGCTGGAAGCCGGATGGTGCAGGAAGTCACGCGAGACCAGCGGCAGGGTGTTGACGGCCAGCACGCCGGCCAGACGGCCCTTGGCAGCGGTGCTGATCAGTTCGTTGACCTCTTCCACCGTGGTGTCACGGGAGGAAGTGAAGGTCAGGTCGACCAGCGAGACATTGCTCACCGGGACGCGGACGGCAAAGCCATCCAGCTTGCCCTTCAGCTTGGGCAGCACCAGGCCCACGGCGGCGGCGGCACCGGTCTTGGTCGGGATCATCGACACCGCGGCAGAACGGGCACGGCGCAGGTCAGAGTGATCGGTATCCAGCAGTACCTGGTCGTTGGTGTAGGCGTGGATGGTGGTCATCAGGCCACGTTCGATCCCGATGGTATCGATCAGCGGCTGAACCAGCGGGGCCAGACAGTTGGTGGTGCAAGAAGCGTTGGAGACCACGGTCATGGCGCTGGTGAGGACATCGTCGTTGACACCGAACACTACGGTGGCATCGGCGTCGTTGGCCGGAGCCGAAATCAGCACGCGCTTGGCACCGGCTTCCAGATGCAGGGCAGCCTTGTCGCGTTTGGTGAAGATGCCGGTACATTCCAGTACCACATCCACGCCCAGTTCTTTCCACGGCAGTTCGGCCGGGTTTCGGATGGACAACAGCTTGATCGGCTTGCCGTTCACCACCAGGGCATCGCCTTCCAGCGCAACGGTGCCACCGAAGGGGCCATGCACGCTGTCAAAGCGGGTGAGGTGTTCGTGCAGTTCCGGCTTGCCCAGGTCATTGATGGCCACGATTTCGATATCACGGTCAGCAAAACGCTCCTGCCAGGCGCGGACCACCATGCGGCCGATACGGCCGTAACCATTAATGGCAACTTTCAACGTCATGATGCATCCTCCAAAATGATAATGGCGCAAGGTCATCTAAGCGTGCCCTGCGCCGTTCAATTTCTGCTCCTTTTGCTCTGTAAGCAAGCGACTACAAAAGTAGTGTGCAGGCTACCAACAAAGCGGTGAAATCCTTGTCAGACAAGGCCCACCGCCCTGTAGTGCCCGTGCAGGATCATGCCTGCAACAAACTGGCAAAAGGAGCAGGGTCTTCTGCCAATACCACATGTAGCAGATTGCCGGAAAATGTGGTCACACCGCGCGCGCCCAGGGCGTGCAGGGCAGGCTCATCCACCAGGCTGGCATCGGCCACTTCCACGCGCAGGCGGCTGCCGGCGACGGCCTCCACATGCTTTACATTAGCTGCTCCACCCAGGGCCTGCAGCCAGTCGTTGCGCTGGCCACTGCTGGCCACGGCCTTGACGCTGCTCACCATCACCGCAGGGGCTGCGCCATCCGCCACCACACTGCCTTGCTGCAAGGCGTTGCGGATTTCATCGGAAATCAGATCGGCCTCCGGCCCCAGCACCACTTGCACACTACCGGCCGCCGGCTTGATCAGCCCGCGCGAGCCCAGGGCCTTGAGCGCAGCTTCGTCGACCTTGGCGTTATCCACCACCTGCAGACGCAGACGGGTGGTGCAGGCGTCCACCGCTTTCAGGTTGGCCGCACCGCCCAGCGCCAGGATGAAGCCATGCGCACGCGCCGAGCCCTCCACCACTTGCACGGCGACCTGCGGGGCATCCTCCCGCCCCATGGTTTGCAGATTGAATTTGCGGATAAAGAAGCTGAACAGGCTGTAATACACCACGAAATAGAGCAGGCCCACCGGTAGCAGCAGCCACGGTTTCTGGGCAATGCCGAAATTGAGCAGGTAATCGAACAGGCCGGCAGAGAAGCCAAAACCCAGATGTACGCCCAGCGCATACATCAGCGCCATGGAAACACCGGTCAGCACCGCATGGATGGCATACAGCACCGGAGCCAGGAACATGAAGGCGAACTCGACCGGTTCAGTGACCCCGGTCAGGAAGGCCGTCAGCGCCATCGAGAACAGCACGCCTCCCACCGCAGCCTTGTTTTCCGGCTTGGCCGCACGATACATGGCCAGGCAGGCGGCGGGCAGACCGAACATCATCACCGGGAAAAAGCCGCTCATGAACATGCCGGCACTCTTGTCGCCAGCAAAGAAACGGGTCAGGTCGCCATGCACCAGCTTGCCGGCGGCATCGGTGTAATCACCCACCTGGAACCACACCATGGTGTTGAGGATGTGATGCAGGCCGGTGACGATGAGCAGGCGGTTGAGAATGCCATACAGGAACAGGCCGATTTCACCAACGCCGATCAGCCATTTGCCGAGCGCGTCGATGCCGTTCTGCACCGGCGGCCAGGCCAGGCCAAGCAGGACCCCCAGCAGCAGCATGGCAAAGCCGGTGGCAATCGGCACAAAACGTTTGCCGCCAAAGAAGGCCAGATAGGTTGGCAGCTTGATGTCCTTGTAGCGGTTGTACAGCACACCAGCCACCAGGCCGGCCAAAATGCCGGCCAACACGCCCATATTGATGGCGAAAGGCTTGCCCGCGGGGTCAAGGTGCACCAGCGACTTAAAGCCCTCGTAGCCCAGCAGCGTGTCGGGCATCACTTTCAGCACCGCGGTCAGCACCATATAGCCGATGGCACCGGCCAGGCCGGCCGCGCCGTTGTTGTCGCGGGCAAAGCCCACGGCGACACCGATGGCAAAAATCAGTGCCAGATTGCCGAAAATGGCATCGCCGGCCTGGGCCATCACCTTGATGTTCAAAAGATCAGGCTGGCCCAGCCGCAACAACAGGCCGGCCACCGGCAATACGGCAATCGGCAGCATCAGGGCACGGCCCAGCTGCTGGATGCCAGCAAACTTGTTCTGTGTACTCACCTCAACTCCTCCTTGGGTTTATCGGACGGCCTGCTGGCCATCCCGTTTTGTCCGCAAGCCGGCTCAGGCAGCCGGCCAACAGTGTTGTGCGCGTTGACGTACTTCACGGGCAGAAGACAGCGTCTGCATGGCGCGTGCCTCGCGCTGACATTCGGCAAAGTCCAGCCCACGGATGCGACTCTTGATCTCGGGCACTAGACCGGGACTGACCGACAGCTCGGTCACTCCCAGGCCAACCAGCACCGGCACGGCGGCCGGATCAGAGGCCAGTGCGCCGCACACGCCCACCCACTTGCCATGCTGGCGCGCCCCCTCCACCGTCATGGCGATCAGTCGCAACAGCGCGGGGTGCAGGGCATCCATCCGCGCTGCCAGCGTGGCATTGCAGCGGTCCATGGCCAGGGTGTACTGGGTCAGGTCATTGGTGCCGATGGAGAGAAAATCGGCATGGCGGGCCAGTTGGTCGGCCAGCAGGGCAGCGGAAGGCACTTCAATCATCACCCCCAGCTGCGGACGCTCGCTCAGCCCCAGTTGGCCGGCCAGCAGTTCCAGCCGCTGCCGCACCTGCAATAGTTCGTCCACTTCGCTAATCATCGGCAGCAAGATGCACAGCCGTGACAGGGGGCGTACCGACAACAGGGCATTCAGCTGCAGGTCGAGCAGGGCCGGGTCGGCAAAGCCGCTACGGATGCCGCGCAAGCCCAGTGCCGGATTCGCCTCGGCAGGCAGCTGCAGATAGGGCACATCCTTGTCGCCGCCCACATCCAGGGTACGGATGATGACGGGACGCTCCGGCATGGCATCCAGTACTGCCTGATAGGCCTGTTGCTGCTCGGCCGCATCCGGGGCCTGCTGTCTGTCGATGAACAGGAATTCGGTCCGGGTCAGGCCCACACTGTCCGCTCCATGCAGCAGCCCTTCGCGCGCCTCATCGGCATTGGCGATATTGACCGCCACCTCGATGCTGACACCGTCCAGTGTGACGGCGGCGGCATTGGCGCAGGCCTGCATGTGCTGTCTTCGCTGGGCCAGCGCGGCAATGCGCCCGGCGGCTTCGCTCAGGGTGCGCTCATCCGGAGCCGGATGGCACCAGCCCTGGCTGGCATCCAGCAAGACCTGTTGCCCGGTATGTAATTGCAGGGCGGCCGGCCCGCAGGCCACCAGTGCCGGGATGCCCAGCGCACGCGCCAGAATGGCCACATGCGCCGTGGCACCACCCGCTGCGGTCAGCATGCCGGCCACCTTGTCCTGCGGCAGGCTGGCCAGTTGGGAGGGGGCAAGATCGTCGGCCACCAGAATGACCGGGACGCTCAACACCGGTGGCGGGCTCTCCTCGCCCAGCAGTATCTGCAGCAGTTGGCGCTGCAGATCGCGCAGGTCGGCAATCCGCTCGGCCAGCAGCGGATTTCCCAGCCCGGTTAGCAGCTGGCACTGGGTGCTGATGGCCTGGCGAAAGGCAAAGCCGGCACTCAGGCCGCTGGCGATGCCCCGCTGGCTGGCCTGCAACAGCTCCGGGTCATCCAGCACGGCCAGATGAGCAGAGAAAATTTCGCTTTGAGCCTGCGCACCGCACCGCATGGCCTCGTTGATGGACTGGCTTATCCGGCCACGCAGCTGTTGCAAGGCTTGCTGCAACAACCGTGCTTCCCGCTGCGGATCATCTGCCGATTGCGCCGGTTCCGGTTCGCGGACATCCAGTCTGAATACCGGTGCAATGGCCAGACCCGGTGCAGCGCACACGCCACTCAGCATGCCCGCCACTGCCACCGTCGGGCGCGCTACCGGCTGTGCCGTGGCATGCGCGCCCTGGCTGCGCGTCTGCAGCGCAGCAATCACGGCGGCAGCCGCAGCCGCGGCATCGCTGCCCTGGGCCAGCACCTCGACATCGTCCTCTTCGGCAACACCCAAGGTCATCAGCGCCACCATGCTTTTGGCGTTGACGCTATGCCCCTTGAACGCCACCTGCACCTGGGCGGCAAACGGCCGCGCCGCATTCTGCACCAGCGCTGCCGGGCGGGCATGCAGGCCGCCGGCATGCCGTACCGTAGCGCGCCCCCGGCTTTCGCTGGCCTCGGTGCTGACCGATGCAGTCGTGGCGGCATGCATGGCATGCAGACGCAGCAGTGGGGTTTGTCCAGCCTGTGCCAGCCCGCTGGCGCGCTCGTCCAGCTGGTAGTGTTCGCCGTTGGCGATCACCAGCATGCTGATCAGCGAAGCCGCCTGCCGTGCCACGACATCCAGATCGACCTCGATCAAAGCCTGCCCCTGCCGCACGCTGTCGCCCTGTGCCACCAGGGCAGTAAAGCCGGCACCCCCCAGTTGTACTGTATCGATACCGATATGCAGCAGGATTTGTGCGCCATTGGCAGCAGTCAGCGTCAGGGCGTGGTGGGTGCGCGCCAACTGGCTGATGACGCCATCACAGGGAGCAAGCAGGGTGGAAGACAGGGGGTCGATGGCCAGGCCATCGCCCATCATCAGGCCGGCGAATACCGGATCGGGCACCTGCGACAAGGGCAGCAGCGGCCCGCTGAAAGGGGCTATGAGTTGCAGCGAAGGGTTCATCGGACATCCTCCTGTCTATGCCAGGAAGCGCCGTCCCACAGGGAGGATTCCTGGCGTTCAGGCCCTGCCCGGCCTGCTGCGCCAAGCACAGGCGCAAGCAGGGCCGGACACGGCACCAAACCGTGTCTGTTCTGTCACTGACTGCCTGCTGGCAGCCATGTCTGGATCAGGCTTCAATGCGTGCGCGTTACCTTGGACAGATGACGCGGAGTATCGGGATTGAGGCCACGCGCCTCGGACAATTGCGCGGCCATCAGGTAGAAGCTCTGGATGGCCAGCAAGGGGTCCAGTGCCTCGTCATCCGCGACGCTGAGGGTCAGGTCACGGCTGGGCTCATCGGCCGGCGCCGCCAGCAGCACACGGGCACCACGGCCACGCATTTCGGCGGCCAGGGCGATCAGCCCCTGCTGCTCCGGTCCACGCGGGGCAAACACCAGCAGCGGGTAGCCTTCGTCGATCAGTGCCATTGGCCCGTGCTTGATTTCTGCGCCGGAGAAGGCTTCAGCCTGGATGGAGCAGGTTTCCTTGAACTTGAGCGCAGCTTCCAGCGCCACGGCAAAGCCGAGACCGCGCCCTACCACCATGATGCGTTCGGCCGCAGCCAGTACCGGAATGGCCGCACTCCAGTCCTGATGGCAGGCCTCTTTCAGTTGCTCCGGCAGCGCATCAAGCGCCCTCAGCAAAGCGTTATCACCCTGCCAGTGCGCCACCAGCCGGGCCACCGCCGACAGCGAGGCGATATAGCTCTTGGTGGCGGCGACACTCTTTTCCTCGCCGGCACACAAGGGCAGCGACCACTCACAGGCAGCCGCCAGCGGTGATTCGTGCTTGTTGACCAGCGCCACCGTGCGGGCGCCGGCCTCGGCCAGGCGGCTCATGGTGTCGATCAGGTCCGGGCTCTGGCCAGACTGCGACAGTGCCACCGCCAGCTGGCCTTTCACTGCCAGTGGTGCATGATGCAGCGTCACCAGCGACATCGGCAGCGACACCACCGGCACGCCCAGCCTTTGCATGGCCAGATAGGCAAAATAGCTGGCGGCATGGTCCGAGCTGCCACGCGCCACGGTCAGCGCCAGTGTGGGCCGGGCGGTAGCCAGTTCGCGGCCCAGCACTGCCAGGCCCTCGTCGGCATACATGTGTTGTGTGGCCACGGCATCGGCCGCAGACAGCGCTTCTTCATACATCAGAGACGACAAGGTGTTCCCCTTCCAGATAGACATCCAGCAAATTCAAGGCCTGATCCAGCACCAGCACATCGGCCCAGGCTCCGGTTTCCAGCCGGCCACGGTCGGCATGGCCCAGGTAATCGGCCGGATACAGCGACAGCCGGTGTGAGGCCTCGGCCAGCGGCAAGCCGATGGCCAGCAGATTGCGCAAGGCCTGATCCATGGTCAGCGTACTGCCGGCCAGTGTGCCGTCGGCCAGCCGCACCCCGCCCATGCACTTGGTGACGGCATGCGAACCCAGCTTGTACTCGCCGTCCGGCATGCCGGCGGCAGCGGTGGAGTCGGTGACGCAGTACAGCCGGGGAATGGCGCGCAAGGCGGTGCGGATGGCACCGGGATGCACATGCAGCAGATCCGGAATCAGCTCGGCATATTCGGCATGCGCCAGCGCGGCACCCACCATGCCCGGCTCGCGGTGATGCAGGCCGCTCATGGCATTGAACAAATGGGTAAAACCGGCAGCGCCCTGCTCCAGCGCTTGCACGCCGTCCTCGTAACTGCCCAGGGTATGGCCGATCTGCACCCGGATGCCGGCATCGCTCAGCGCACGGATGATCTCCATGTGGCCGGGGATTTCCGGTGCCAGCGTCAGCAGGACGATGGGGGCCAGTTCACCCAGCTTTTCGATTTGCGACAGCACGGCGCGACAGGCATCGTCCGGCTGGGCACCCAGCTTGCCGGGGTTGATGTAAGGCCCTTCCAGATGCACACCCAGCAGCCGTGCTGTGCCGGGAGTGCGCTGGCGGCAACAAGGCCCCAGCGCAGCCAGCACGCTTTCAATCTCATCCATTGGCGCGGTCATGGTGGTGGCCAGCATGGCGGTGGTGCCATGCCGCGCATGCAGCCGGGCAACCGCTTCGGCCGCCCTGCCGCCTTCCATGATGTCTACCCCGCCACCGCCATGTACATGCAGGTCGATAAAGCCGGGCAGGATGTAACGCTCTACCGCGCGGCCAGAGGCCAGCCGGCCATCGATGGCGGCGATGCGGCCATCCGCACCCAGGGTGATCGTGCCGTCCAGCCAGCCATTACCGCTCAGGATGCGGCCCTGCAGTACATGTTGTGTCGTCATCGTCTCAGTTCAGCGACAAAGTCGTAGTAATCGTTACGGCAATAGGTATCAGTCAGTTCTATTGCCAGATTGTCGGCATTGAAGCCGATCCGGGTAATCAACAGCATGGCCTCACCCTGGCGGATGCCGGCCAGCGCAGCGATCTCGGGTGAGGCATTCACCGCCCGAATATGCTGCAAGGCACGCACCACCGAATGGCCAGCCGCATCCAGATAGGCGTACAGCGAGTTGCCCACTTTATGCGGCTCTGGCAGATAGGCCACTGGCAATGTGGTCATCTCTATCGCCATCACCACGCCGTCAGCCAGCCGTTGCCGCTTCAGCCGCGCCACCTGCGAGGTGGGAGACAAGCCCAGCTTGATCACCTCGTCGTTGCTGGGTGGATGAATGCCCCGCTCCAGCCATACCGATGAGGGTTCGAAGCCGCGCTGGCGCAACTGTTCGGTAAACCCGGTCAGCCGCGACAAGGGCTGCTCCAGCCGGGGCGTGATAAAGGTGCCCGAGCCGTGACGGCGGCGAATCAGCCCCTGTTCCAGCAATACATCCATGGCCTTGCGGGCAGTTACCCGCGAAATGCCCAGTTCTTCAGAAAAGGTCCGCTCCGACGGCAGGGCCTCATCGGCCTGCCACCAGCCGGCGTTAATGGCATCGGCCAGTTTTCTGGCCAGCTGCAAATACAGCGGGGTGGTGGATTCACCTTCCGGTTTGAGTGCACTCCAGCGATTTTCCATAAGCGGTCTGCATGTGGTCTTGACGATAACAGGCTCAATATCGCACTCATTACCTGTTGCGCCTAGCGGCTGGATTGCTGATGAAGTTAATACCACTTAAATACCACGTCAATACCAATTTTCTCAAAACCCCAGCAAAAACCTGCCTGACAGCAAGGCAACAGGTAGTAAAGCAGCCAACGCTGGCCGATCTGCAAGCGCAGTGAGCAGACTGCCGCCGCATGCTCAAGCGAAAATTGGTATTGAATTGGTAATAAATAACGCGCTAAACCGTGCAGAGCTAGTCGAATGACCAGCAGCAAGCCGAACAGCACCACATGCCCTGGGATAGAAAATCGCTGCGTCAGCAATGCGGCGGCAGCGTGGCCAGAAAACCACAGCAACTGGTATGGGCACGCTTGCCGACATGCAAAAAGGGCCGCTGCTTACGCACGGCCCTTTGCGAGTGGACTGAAGCGGCCGCCACGGGCCGCAACAAGTGACCAGCGCTTGCGCCAGCTGATCAGAATGACGCCGGACAGGATGATGGCCATGGCGATGACTTCCTGCTGGCCGACATGTTCGCCCAGCAGCAACACCCCCAGCATCACCGCAATGATGGGGTTGACGTAGGCATAGCTGGTGGCTGCCGCCAGGGAGACGGTTTTCAGCAGATGCAGATAGGCGCTGTAGGCCAGCATGGAGCCGAAGATCGACAGATAGGCAATGGCCACCCAGCCTTGCCATGATGGTGCCGCAGCCAGGCGCTCGCCCACCGCAGCACTGCCCAGCAGCAGGGCCAGGCCACCAAAGATCATCATCCAGGCACTGCCCATCGGCCCCTTGGGCTGCACGATGATCCGGCTCCAGGCCGACCCCAGCGCCCAGCCGGCCGAAGCGAACAGCAGCCAGAAAGCCCCCAGCGGGCTGGCACGCAAATTGGACCCCAGATTCAGCACCAACATGCCCAGCATGCCCAGTGCGATACCCGCCCACTCGCGCCGTGTGGCACGCAGGCCAAAACAGAAGCGGCCAAACAGCACGGTAAACAAGGGCACGGTCGCCACCACCAACGCAGCCACCCCGGAGGACACCTGCTTTTCTGCCAGGGTGACGAAGCCATTGCCGATAGCCGGCATCAACACCCCCAGAATCGCCGCCCCGCGCAACTCCTGCCGGCTGGGCAAACGATGACCACGCAGCAGCAGAAAGGCCAGCATCACGCTACCGGCAAACAGAAAACGCAGGCCGGCCATCATGAAGGGTGGCCAGGATTCAATGCCGATGCGGATGAAGAAATAGGTAGAGCCCCAGATCACATACAGGGCAAAGAAGGCTGACAGGGTCAGCATGGACAGCGAAGCGTGGCGGGAAGACATGGCGGACTCGGGGATACTGGCCGCTTACCATGCCTTCCGCATGCAGAAAACTCAAGCCTTGGCGGGAAAAGATCTGTTCTGCAGGCAGAACAATCCCGGCCTGCTACCCTGCCGCCTAGCGCGTGGCCAGCCGCTGCAGGATGTTGGAAAACTCTTCCATATAGGTATCGAAGCGGGTAGCCAGCCGGTCGACATCGGTGGCAAAGCGGTTATAAGCCACCACCGCCGGGATGGCAGCAAACAGGCCGATGGCCGTGGCCACCAGCGCCTCGGCAATACCCGGTGCCACCGTGGACAAGGTAGCCTGGCCGGCATTACCCAGCCCGATAAAGGCATGCATGATGCCCCACACCGTACCGAACAGGCCGACATAGGGGCTGACCGAACCCACCGTCGCCAGAAAGGAAGTATGGCTATCCAGCGCATCCAGCTCGCGCTGGGCGGCGGCGCGCATGGCACGGCGTGAGCCGTCCATGATGTCCGACAGCTCGGCGCCGCTGCGACCGCGCAGCTTGAGGAATTCGGCGAAGCCCGACTGGAAGATGCGCTCCATGCCCACGCTGTCGTTGCGCCGGTTGGCATCCTCGTACAGCCGGTTCAGATCGGCCCCGCTCCAGAAATTGCGTTCAAACTCGTCACTGTGGCGTCGCGCCGAGCGCAACACGGAAATCTTGTTGAAGATGAGTGCCCAGGACAGCACGGACACCACGGCCAGACCGGCCATGACCAGCTGCACCACCAGACTGGCATTCATCACCAGACTGAAAATGGAAATCTGCTGCACGATGTTTCCTTGTCAAAAAGCGCGGCCTAGCGCAAAACGCGGCCGCTGGCGAAATCGATGATGGTAGAAGGCTTTCTGCGCTTGCCGATACGGCCAGGCAGGGTCAGTACCCGCTCGCCAAAGGCCTGCCGGCAAGCACGCGCCGTCTTGAGCGAACGCTGGCCGGCACGGTTGGCCGAGGTCGACACCAGCGCCGTCCCCAGCGCCCGGCACAGGGCAGCCGCTTCGCCATGGGCGGTAATGCGCACGGCAAGCTGCGCATGACGCCCCCGCAAGGCCGGCGGCACTTTATGCGAGGCTGGCAACAAAAAGGTATAAGGACCGGGCCAGTAGCCGGCAAGTTCCGCCCATTGTGCCGCCGTCAGCGGCTTCACCAGATGGCGGATCTGGCTGACATCGGCAGCGATGACAATCAGGCCCTTGTGGTTTGGTCTGGCTTTCACCGCCAGTACGCGCCGGATGGCACGTGCATCCTCGGGCAGACAGCCCAGGCCAAAACAGGATTCGGTGGAATAGGCAATCACGCCGCCCGCTCGCAAGCGCGCGCGTGCCTGCTGCATCAGGCCGGCCTTGGGCAAGCGGCGACGGGACGACAGCAATGGCAGATGGGACATCGGCTAACAAACCACAAAAAAACAGAAGCTGCCATTGTAGCGGCAGCTTCGCCCGGGATGAAACCGCGATCTGCAGCGGTTTCAGTCTTTCTGGTTAAGATATTTGGCATTGATGCGCGCAAACGTACCGTCACGCTGCATGGCACGCAGCAACTCATTCAGCTGCTGCACCTGAATGTCCGGCATGGCTGGATTGCAGGCCAGATACAGCAAGGTGGTATTGAAGGTGAGCACCGGCCGCACATTGCCGGCTTTCTCCCTGGCCAGCAAGGAAGCCCCCAGGTATTTGCCGGTGGCCCAGAAATCGATGCGCCCGGCCAGCAGCTTTTTGACATTGAGCTGGTCGGTATTGGCCAGATCGACATCAAAGCCACGGTCGATCAGGTATTGCGAGGTGGCATCGCCGCTATAACCGCCAATCTTGAAACTGCGCGCCTCTTCCAGCGACAGGATGGCGTGGCGGTTGTCAGCCCGGGCATACAGCACCCAGGGGTTTTCCACCAGCGGACCTATCCACTTGAACTGATGCTCGCGGCTGTCGGTCCGGGTCGTGGAGTAAAGGCAGGTATTGGCCTCCAGCACCGTCAGATTGAAAGCGCGGATCCAGGGCAGCAAGCTAATGTCGTAAGCGACACCAGCGCGCCGCAACAGCTCCTGTACGATGTCGGTGGACAAACCGCTGATGTGGCCACCCGGCCCCATCATGTTGAAAGGCGGGTAATCCTCGGTCAGCACCCGCAGCGGAGGGGCTGCCTGGACCAGCTGGCTGCACAGCAACAGCAGGCTGGCCAGATGAAGTTGGATGCGCATATTGCCCCTCCCGATTCAACGCGGGAACCATACCTGCTCCCTCTGTTCACCTTAGTCAAGGATGAGCACTTGCGCTATCGGGTACTTGCGCTGACAAGAAATAGAAGTGAATGACAGCAGACTGATCCGCCCAAATGGCACGACCAGTCTGATAGATCAATAGCCAGGCTAGCCCTAAGGTGAACGCTTCAAATCATCAGGGAAATGTCGCTCATGCCCGACAGCGTGCAAATCGGTGCGAATGTATTCTTGCAGCAGGGACACGCCCTGCTCAAACAGGCCGAGAGTCTGTCTGTGGATTTCGAGCAAGCTGTCCAATTGATTGCGGCCACACAAGGTAAGCTGGTGGTCTGTGGCATGGGGAAATCGGGCATCATCGGCCGCAAGATTGCCGCCACCCTGGCCTCTACCGGCAGTCCCAGCTTTTTCGTTCACCCTGCAGAAGCCTTTCATGGCGATCTGGGCATGATTACCGCACAGGACAGTGTGCTATTGCTGTCCTACAGTGGTGAAACCGACGAAATCCGGCGGCTGCTCCCACACTTGCAACAACTAGGCGTACCGGTCATCGCCATCACGGCAGTCGCTATGTCGACACTGGCTTCCGTCGCCGATCTGACGCTGCATGTCGATGTTCCCCGCGAGTGCTGCCCGAATAATCTGGCCCCCACCACCTCGACCACCATGATGCTGGTGATGGGAGATGCCCTCGCCATGGCGCTGATGACAAAGCGGGCCTTTCAGCCAGAAGACTTTGCCCGAAGGCATCCCGGAGGATCGCTGGGGAAAAAACTGTTGACCCGGGTCGGCGACGTGATGCATCGGCACCCTCCCTGCTGCTCACTGTCGGCCCCTTTCCGGACCATCGTCAACGTCATGACTCACGGCCAGTTGGGATTGACCCTAGTCGTGGGCGAAACACAAGAGACGCTGGGCATCATTACCGATGGCGATCTGCGCCGTGCCATGGAACAGCATGAGGTACTCGGCCAGCTGCAGGCACATCAGTTAATGACGCCCGCTCCACTCACCATCCCGCAGGATGCACCATTAAGCGCAGCACAGGAAAAGATGGCGCGCCATCAGGTCACCGCGCTGGTGGCAATCAACCCTCAGCACATGGCGACCGGGGTGATCAGGCTGCTTGACCTGTGCGCATGAAACCGCAACTGGATCTGATCCGCCGTACCGTACTGGCTTTGTTTCTGCGCGAAATAAAAACCCGCTTCGGCAAATACCGGCTGGGCTATCTGTGGTGCCTGCTGGAGCCACTGGCCCATATCAGCATCTTGCTGCTGCTGTTTGGCTACATCATGCACCGCAGTATTCCGTCCATTCCGTTTCCGCTTTTTTTGCTGTGCGGAGTGCTGCCATTTCTGATGTTCAACCAGATTGTCTCCCGCTCCCTCAACGCACTTGATGCCAATCAGGGCCTGCTCAGCTACCGCCCGGTGCAAGCCATCGATCTGATATTGGCACGCACCCTGCTGGAGGGTGTCATCGGCACGGCAGTCTTCCTACTGCTATTGCTGGGTCTGGCACTAGCCGGACAGACCATTGCACTGGATCAGCTCCCGGCACTGTGCGGCTACTGGATGTTGTTATTGCTCTTCAGTTTCAGCCTGGGCCTGCTGTTCATGCTGCTCGGCCATGCTTACCCAGAAAGCGAAAAGCTCATTCCGCTACTGCTCAAGCCACTGTATTTCCTCAGCGGGGTGATGTTCCCCCTGGCACTGGTTCCTGCACGATACCAGACCTATTTGCTGTGGAATCCGCTGGCACACGCGCTCGAGCTGATCCGCCACGCTCTAGTGGCATCCTATCCGGCAGACCATGTCCATGGCAGCTATCTGCTGCTATGGACTCTGGGTCTGCTGTTTTTCAGCCTGCTGTTATACAAAGGCCGGGCCAATGCCCTGCGGCGCTCATGATCCGTTTCGAGAACCTTTGCAAATCGTACAAGACACCTGCCGGACGGCATTATCTGTTCCGACAGGTCAACCTGGAAATTCCCTCCGGTAAAAGCATCGCCCTGCTCGGGCGCAACGGTGCGGGTAAATCCACGCTGCTGCGACTGATCGGCGGCATGGATCGCCCAGATCGTGGTCGCATTCACAGCGACAAAACCATTTCCTGGCCAGTCGGTTTATCCACTGGTTTCCAAGGCAGCATGAGCGGCCGGGAAAACGTCAAGTTCGTGGCGCGGCTGTATGCCAAGCCGCATGAATTGGCAGCCAAGGTAGGCTTTGTCGAAGAGTTTGCCGAATTGGGGCGCTACTTCGACATGCCACTCAAAAGCTATTCCTCAGGCATGCGCTCACGTCTGGGCTTCGGACTGTCCATGGCTTTCGATTTCGACTACTACCTGCTGGATGAAATTACCGCGGTGGGCGACGCCGTCTTCCGACAAAAAAGCGCCGCACTGATCCAACAGCGCCGGCAGCACAGCCAATTCATTTTTGTCTCACACAATCTGCAGCAACTACGCCAGTTCTGTGATGTCGCCCTGCTGCTAGATAGCCAGGGCCTGCGCTACTTCGATGATGTTGACCTCGGCATCGCACAATACCGGGCAGAGAACCATGTCTGACACTCCGGCGCTGCTGCTGCGCTTGCGCGGCAAATCCCTGACGCTTTGGCTCGTCGTCCTGCCGCTGACATTGCTCGGTGCGTATCTGCTGCTGGCACAGCCACGCTATGTCAGCGAATCTCGCATCGTGGTCAAACAAGCAGGCCAGACCGGCAATGCAGAACTGACGCTGGGCAGCCTCATCGGCAGCGGCTACGGCAATAGCGCCCTGCGCGACGATGCCATGCTGCTGCAAGAATATCTGCTATCGCCGGACATGCTGTATCTGGTCCACCGCCAGTTCAACCTGCACCATGCCTTTGGCGATGCCGGGATGGACTGGTTCTACCAACTGCCCGCCGATGCCAGTAGGGAACAACTGCTGGACTACTACCGCCATCGGCTCAGCCTGCGCTTCGACGACAAGACCGGCATGCTGGTCGTGCGCAGCGAAGGCTTCACTCCTGCTGCCGCGCAGCGCCTGAACCAAATCCTACTCAACGAAAGTGGACGCTTTCTCAACGAACTGTCCCGCAAGATTGCGCGGGAAGAAATGCAGTTCGCCCACCAGGAAACTGACCATGCCTATTTGGCACTAAGCCAGGCACGCGAACGACTGCTGCGCTTTCAGAACCAGCATCGGGTCATCAACCCGGTAGAGGAAGGCCAGGCGGCCAGCCGCATGATCGCAGAAATGGAAACCCGCCAGGCACAACAAGAAGCAGAACTGGACAATCTGCAGCGCTATCTGCAGGCAGATGCTCCCCAGATCGAAGCCGCACGACATGCCCTGGGCGCATTGAAACAGCAAATCGAAAAGGAAAAGTCCAAGCTCAGCGCCCCCTCCGGCAATCGCCTCAACCGCACCGCTGCCGAATATGCCGAACTCAAAGGACGGCTCGACTTTGCCGCCGATCTCTACAAGCTAGCACTGAACAGTCTGGAAAAAGCCCGGGTCGATAGTGGCCGCAACATCAAAAGCCTAGCTGTTATTGCCACACCCAGCCTCGCAGAAGAGGCCGAATACCCGCAGCGCGCATGGTGGCTGATCAGCGCCGCACTGGTACTGCTGCTGCTGTGCGGCACACTAAAACTGGCCAGCGCCATCATTGAAGACCATTACACCTAGGCAACACACTCATGCGCACCTCATCCCAACACGCACGGACTACTGCGCTGCCCACCAGCCTCGCGCTACTGCTCGGTCTGGCATGGCTGGCTTCTGGAACAGCCGCCTTGGCCGCGACCAGTATTGAAAACGCTGCCACTACTCAAGCAGCCGCGGCTTATCCGGGGAAAGCAACTTCCAACATGTTTGGAGCGCAATTATTCGATGGTCATTTTAGCCAGATACCAAGCAGCGGCTTCAATCCAGACTACCGGATCAGCCTGGGTGACCGTATCAATCTGCGCCTGTGGGGGGCATTTCCCTACGAAGGCCAATTGCCAGTCGATCCGCAAGGCAATATTTTCATTCCCAATGTCGGCCCGGTTGCAGTGGCTGGCGTGCGTAATGCCGAACTGAACCCACACATCAGCCAACAGCTCGGCAAGGTATACAAATCCAATGTCCGCATGTACGCCAGCCTGGAGACGGCCCAGCCGGTCAAGGTCTTCGTCACCGGCTACGTCAAACAGCCAGGCCTCTATGGCGGCCTGGCGGCCGACAGCCCGCTCAGCTATCTGGACAAGGCTGGCGGCGTGGACAATGCCAGAGGCAGTTATGTGGATATTCGCATCTTGCGCGCCGGGCAATTGCGACTGCAGATCGATCTCTACCGTTTCCTACTGAACGGACAGCTGGATGTCACCCAGTTTGCCGATGGCGACGTGATCGTCGTCGGGCCGCGCCAGCATACCTTCTCCATGCGCGGCGAGGTGTACAACGCCTATGACTTCGAATTTCCCCACCCCAGCATCACGCTGCAGCAGGCCCTGGCCATGGCCAGGCCAAAACCTGGCGCCACCCACGTCAGCATTGTGCGTGGCCAGGGCAGCGCGCGCCGCAGCGAATACCACGCACTGGCTGCCATCGAGGGGCTGCAGCTGGAAGACGGCGACCAGCTAACCGTCACCGCCGACCGCTATGCCGGCACCATCCAGATCCGCGTGGAAGGAGCCCACTCCGGCGAACATGCCATCGTACTGCCCTATGGGGCCAGCATGGCCGACATCCTTGCCCAACTGCGCGGCAACAGCATGTCACAAACTAATGCTCTGCAACTGTTTCGCCAATCCGTCGCCCAGCGACAGCAGGAAATGCTGGATGTCGCGCTCAACAAGCTGCAGGAAAGCGCACTTTCCGCCCGCTCAGCGACCAAGGAAGAGGCTGACTTGCGCAGCAAAGAAGCCGAACTGATTAGCAAATTCGTCGAACAAGCGCGCAAAGTCACCCCTAAAGGGCAGGTGATTCTGAATGAAGAAAATCTGAGCAGCACTCTGCTGGAAGACGGCGACATTATTCGCATCCCGGAAAAAAGCAGCGTGGTGCAGGTACACGGCGAGGTGCTATTTCCCAATGCACTTGGCTGGCAACGCGGTCTGAGCGCAACAGACTATATCAAACGTGCAGGTGGCTTCATGCAAGAGCCGGACGATTCTCGCATTGTCATTATTCGGCAAAACGGAGCCGTCATTACCGACCGTAATCCCTCCATCCAGGCAGGCGATGAAATAATGGTATTACCAAAAATAGAAGCAAAAAATATTGAAATCACACGCAGCATAACTCAAATTTTGTATCAAATTGCCGTCTCTGCCAAAGTAATATTCTCATTTTAAAACTATATATTTCTATTATTGGAAATAAACATGAAACCATTTCAACTCAAAACAAATCACTCCCCTACCCTGCTTGAGGTGATTATCCCATTCCGTTGGACTGACAAACGCCCCGATCTACTTGATCGTTTAAACTATCCGCTGATGGATACACAGCGTCCTCACTCTGTTCATTTCACCATCGCAGACGATGGCTCACCTCGTCACATCAGCAGAGAGCTGGAAAAAATATGCCAAAACCACGGATATAATTATCTGCATATTGAAAGCGAACTTGAACCAGTCTGCATGAGCAGAGCTCGCAATATTGGGGTGTGCGCCGTTCCATCTGAATTCATTATGTTTCAAGATGTTGACCTAATGCCCTACGATGGATTTTATAGCGATGTTCTCAATGAGATACAAATACAAAATTTAACCAACAATGCTTCCCTTTTCTTAATGTTCGGTGTTATTTACCTTACACAATCTGCCACCGAACTTTATTACACCACTCCCAGTCATCTGCGTAAAAATCTGTTTATCCAACATCTTCTTAACGAAAATACTCATTACATAGAAAAATTTTCCACCGGAACATCCGTCACCGTATTCAACCGGAATTACTATCTATCACGAGGTGGCTACGATGAAGATTTCATTGAGTGGGGCTATGAGGATATTGAGTTCAATACGCGTTGCATTCGGGCATCACGCTACTTCCCTCTCCCGGAAAATTTTCTCACCGATAATCAGTCATTCCGTCACATAAACCGCTACCAGGGGTGGAAAAGCATTTATAGACTTTTTGGCGATATTACTTTTCAAAAAGGAATTGTTTTATTTCATTCCTGGCATGCCATTGATGGCCATTCCGGTTACATGAAACGAAAAGCTATAAACAAGCAACTATTTGAAGAAAAAGTAAAAAAATTCAGCTCGCGGGGAGAAGAACCACCCCCTCTTGCCGCACTAGACAAGGGAAAGACATTATGTTTTTCCTTGACAAATCCTTTTATCTACAACAAAAAAACCGCACCTCTCCTTGGCGAAATATTTTACGAAGATGAAAATAATTTCACCCCAGAAATATTGATTTCGTATATTAAAAAACACGATATAACTCGAATACTATTTCATAATCCATATGCAAACGAACACCGCCAAAAATTATTTAATACCATAAAAAATAACAATATTAAATTTATAATCGCCGAGCGAGGTGCATTACGCAATTCGGTATTTTTTGATGACACCGGCTTCAATGCAGATAGCAAAAAATTCGACGAAGATATTTGGAACGTACCGATCACAAAAAATGAACAGGATTATATTCGTAATTATATTATTGAAGAAAAAACACTGGATGAATCACTGGAAAAGCAAGCTGCGTTACTCGGCATAGAGGCAACAAGAAAAAAATTAATGCTGCCGCGACATAAAAAAATCATCTTCATCCCACTACAAAGACCAAGTGACACGGTCATTCTCCATTTCTGTAAAAAAATAGGGGGATATGAAGGATTTATTGAACTCATCAGAAATGCGATATCTCAGCTCAATGATGAATATGTCTTTGTTATCAAAAAACATCCTCTGGAAGATGAAACCCCCGACCTGCCTGGTGCAATATTTGCGAATAACATCAACATCAAGGACTTGCTTGCCATTAGTTCAGCAGTGCTTCTCATCAACTCGGGGGTTGGGATACTGGGCATGCTCTATGAAAAACCTGTTTTATTAGCCGGTGATGCATTTTATGGATCTCCGCTACTCACCCATCAGGTCAGAACTGTTAGTGATATTGAAGATGGATTGAAAAATTTTCAGCCACACCAAGAAACCATTTTACGGTTTTTGAAATATCTAATCATGGACTATTACTCATTTGGTCACTTTCAAACCCGTGAAATACCGTGGAAAGACACTGGCCGTATGACTATTACAACATCGATTGATTTTTACCAAATAAGAATACCTGGGCAACCGGGAATAAATTATTACCCACAAGAAAAAACCGTTCCACAAAGCTCAATTTTATTTGATCGATACCGCACGCCAAAGCTAGCTCCCCCACACCCGCAGCCTATCATAGCGGAAAAGCCCAGCATTAGTATACAACCCAAAAAAATTACGCACGAAATAGAAAAATCAATGATTAAACCCTTACCTTCCACTCGTGCGCGTAAAATAAAAAAATTGCGAGAAGATCCTAGATCATTCCTCTTAGATTCTCGTTATCGGCTACTGAATTTACTTGGAAAAATACTCTGATGGCAAACATCTCAATGCTTGGGCTTGGCAATGAAATTAACAGTTCAACGGTGCTAGACAATCAACAAAATCTCAATATCAAGATAAAAGGAGATAACAATAAAATTCTCATTGGTAGCAAATGTGAATTAAACGGGTTAAATATACAAATTGAAAGCAATGAAAATGTATTGCACATTGGAAACTCATGCCGACTAAAAGGCTGCTTCATCATGAAACTGGCCAATGGCAATCAAATAAATATTGGCCAAAGTTGCACCATGGGTGGTGCCAATTTAATCTGCGGGGAAGGAAGTAGCATTTTTATTGGCGCAGACTGCATGCTGTCCTGGGGAATTGAAATACGTTCCACCGACTCACATGCCATTTTTCAATCCAGTGACGGAAAGCGAATTAATCCAGCAGCGGATATCCGCGTGGAAAGCCATGTATGGATTGGTGCACACTGCACCATACTCAAGGGCAGCCATATCGGAAGTAATTGCGTTGTGGGGATTCATTCTCTGGTATGTGACACCTTTCCCGACAGTGGCCAGATTATAGCGGGCATTCCTGCACGCCCGATTCGACAAGGCATCAACTGGGACAGACGCTTGCTGGGATGACTCGGAAAACATATCCATGCAGCGCCGGTATCGCCATCCGCTCGTGGCGGCTGTTCAACTTGCCCAGGCTGGAAATACTGCTGCAACAGCCCTGTTACTGGTGCCCTCTTGGCACACAAGATGGGCAGCCCCACCGTACCTGGGCAGCTTGGGGGCATAGACCGGCTACCAAACAGCTACGTTTGCATGCCAAGCGCCGTAGCGGGAGCTATCTGGCACTGGAAGATGGTTTCATCCGTTCGCTGGGGCTAGGTGCACAAGGTTATCCACCTTGGTCCATCGTGGCAGATGATCTGGGGATTTACTATGACGCCAGCCAACCGTCACGGCTGGAGATATTGGTCAGACAATTGGCAGCTGACTGCCAGAACACCGCAGAGCCGGAACGACAGGCAGCAGCCCATGTGCTATTGCACAATGCGCAGCACGGCATGGCCTTGTTGCTAGCTTACCGCTTGTCCAAATACAACCATGCGCCTGACTTCTTGCCACCGGTGGGCTGGCAGCACGACGCGGTACTGGTAGTCGACCAGACCGTAGGGGATAGGTCTGTACGTTACGGCAATGCAGATGCTGACACTTTCCGACAAATGTTGCGCACCGCCGTGCAAGAAAACCCGACGAAACAGATCTGGATAAAAACGCATCCAGATGTACTATGTGGCAAGAAACAGGGCTATCTCACCCGGCTAGCCGGAATGGAAGAACGTGTGCAGCTGCTTGGCGTTGATGCCAATCCACTCACGCTACTGCCGCATATAGCGCAGGTTTACACCGTCTGTTCGCAGCTCGGCTTCGAGGCCTTGCTCTGCAACAAACCCGTGGTGACCTTCGGCCAGCCTTGGTACGCCGGCTGGGGCCTGAGCGATGATCGCCATCCTTTGGCCGCCGATCTGGCCAAACGGCGGGGAGCGGCAACACTGCAGCAATTATTTGCCGCCTCCTATCTGCAGTATTGCCGCTATGTGAATCCAAGCACGGGTGGCCTAGGCACACTATTTGATGTCATCCATCATTTGCAGCGCCAAAAAGCAATCAATGATCGCCTACGCGGGGAATTGGTCTGTATCGGCATGAGCTGGTGGAAGCGGGCAGTGCTCGCCCCTTTCCTACGGCAGCCCTCCTGCACAGTGCGTTTTGTCCGATCGGCCAAAGCGCTACAGTATTTACCCATGCAGCCAATGCGCAAGATCGCGGTATGGGGCAGCGGCCAGGCTGACATTCTGCATCTGGCGCAAGAGCGAAACTGGCCGCTGCTGCGGATAGAAGATGGGTTCATCCGTTCGGTGGGTTTAGTTCAAACCTCACTCCACCGTTATCGCTGGCACTGGATGATGAGGGCATATATTTCGACCCACGCCAGCCATCTCGCCTGGAAACGCTGCTGGCCACGCAGCAGTTTGCAGACATGGATCTAGCAGAGGCAGAAGCACTACGGGCACAACTGCTCCGTGCCGGGCTTGGCAAATACAATGTTGGTCAGGATGCATTACAGCTACCCCTGCCCAGGCCCGCTGTCGTCATTCTGGTGGTGGGGCAAGTGGAAGACGATGCCTCGATTTGCAACGGATCGCCATGGATACAGACCAATCTTGCTCTGCTCAAGTCGGTACGGCTGACATACCCAACAGCGTTCATCGTTTACAAACCACATCCCGATGTCGTCAGTGGCAATCGCATTGGCAGCATCACAGCTAAAGACAGTGACAGCCTGGCTGACATGGTCACGACGCAGTGCGATATGCATCTCTGTTTACAGCAGGTGGACCAAGTTCACACCATGACCTCGCTCGCGGGTTTTGAAGCATTGCTGCGTGGTAAGCGCGTGGTTTGCTATGGTCTACCCTTTTATGCTGGCTGGGGCCTGACCCAGGATGTATTCGCCAATGTCCCGCTGGCGAGTGGCACGCCTCATCCGGCCTGGAAACGTCGTGCCAGACGCCTGGCACTGAGCGAGCTGATTGCAGCTAGCCTGTTGCTCTATCCCTGTTATATCGATCCCGTCAGCGGCGATGCCATCTCGCCCAGCCAGGCCGCCACTCTGCTTGCCCACCAAAAGACTGACAAAACAGCGACACGCCTACATGGCAACTGGCTTTCCAAGCAGCTTGGCAAACTGCGCATGCTATGGCGCAGTGTCATGCGCTGACCACGACCGGCATATCCAGCAGCTGCTTGATGAATATCGTCGCATATCCAGGAGTTTTCCTGCTCTCCAACCAGTATCCGGTAACAGATTCGCTCTGCATTTTCGGTTGTACTTAAGCTACCTGAGGCACCAAGACGCATGCCTCGGGGCAAGGTATTCGAAACCGTGCAGGAGCCGCGCTTGCCGCCCAACGATTTATCCCCACCCAGCCCGACACCACCTCCCGACCCTATCACCACGGTAAGGGGTACTTCTTCTTCACAGCCAGTGGCGACGACGCATGTTCCTGCACTACAGGCCCTGCTCAGACACAGGAGAATCCTGTTGCTGCAAGGGCCAATGGGCTTTTTCTTTTACCAGTTTGCTTACTGGCTGCAACAACACAAGTGCATGGTTTACCGCGTGTTGTTCAATGGTGGTGACTGGCTGTTTTATGGCAACCAGCAGGCGGAACATTACTGCGGTAAACCCGAAGAATTTGCCATCTGGTTGCACGCCTATCTGGCAGAACGGGGCATTGAGGCCATCGTCTGCTTCGGAGACTGTCGCCAATACCACCAGACTGCCGCAGCCATCGCCAGACAGTGCCATCTGGCATTCTATGTGTTTGAGGAAGGGTATCTGCGGCCAGACTACATCACTCTGGAAAAAGACGGCGTCAATGCACGCTCATCGCTGGCCGGGTATTCCGCTGCGCTCACGACTCCAGCTCTGGGCGAACATCATCCGGCCAAACCGGTTAACGCGTCTTATCCGCGCATGGCCATGTCGGCGATGGCGTATTACGGTGCCTGCTGGCTGCTGCATTGGCGCTATCCGCATTATGAGCACCACAAACCACTCCTGCCCGTGCCGGAAGCATGGCGATGGATGCGCTCAGGCCTGCGTAAAATGCTCTACCTCCTTACCGAATACCGGCTGCGCCGCGACATGCTGGGTCTGCGGCAGAATCGATTCTTTCTGGTCGCCCTGCAAGTATTCAATGACAGCCAGGTGCGACATCACAGCAGCTACGGCGATGTGCAGGAATTCATTCGCGAGGTCATCACCTCGTTTGCTCGCCATGCAGCGCATGATCACCACCTGCTGCTGAAGCACCACCCGATGGACCGGGGGCATCGGCAGTATCGGCAGCAGATACGCCAGATCGCGCTACAGCTGGGCGTCTGCCAGCGTGTGCATTATCTGCATGATGCCCATCTACCCTCGTTGCTCAAGGCCAGTCGAGGGGTGATTACCATCAACAGTACAGTCGGACTGTCCGCTCTATATCACGGTAAACCCGTCATCACCCTGGGTAGCGCGCTGTATGACATGCCGGGGCTAACTGCGCAGTGCCCGCTAGCTGAATTCTGGCAACGGGCACCGGTACCAGACCCGCAACGCTACCGACAGCTACGTCGGTCATTGCTGCACCATACCCAATTGAATGGCTCTTTTTATGGTGCCTGCCACTGGATGGCTTCTCCGGCAGGCTCAGCTCCGGCATCACCTCGTCATCGCGTCAGATTCATTCTGACCATGCTGGCTGTGCTGGCCTGTCAGTTGCTGTGGCCGACCTGAAACCTGCGCATGCCAGGCACCGCAGCGCATGGCCGGGGTTTCACTGCTGAACCGGGCCAGCCAGTAGCCAACGCGCCGCCAGCAGCGGCGCTCGTGTCGAATGAAACGCAGCAGGGCATGGCCCCAACTGTCGGACTCCGGGGGTGTGGTGTTTACATGGTGCCGACAGAACATTTCTCTCTCCCGAAAACAGGCTGCGCGGATGAGAAAAATATAGCGCCGGGCGGGTGAATATCCTGTCAAGAGAGGACTGGCCCACATAAAAAACACGCAAAAAAACGGCAGCCTTGCGGATGCCGTTCGGTTTTCTCGCGGATAGCTAGCGCTTATTTGGGCCGGTTGATCGCCTTGCTGCCAATGTCACGACGCAGCTGGCAACCATCGAAATGGATGGCATCGGCCACGGTATAGGCCTTGGCCTGTGCCATCTTGACGCTGTCACCCAGACCGACTGCACACAGCACACGGCCACCATGGCTGACCACCTGCTTGCTGTCGTTAAAAGTGGTACCGGCATGGAACACCATGCTGTCGGCGGTTTCAGCCGGCAGGCCGCTGATAACGTCGCCCTTGCGCGGGGCCTCGGGGTAGCCGGCGGCAGCCAGTACCACGCCCAGCGCCACGCGGCGGTCCCATTCGGCTTCGACCTGATCGAGCTTGCCATTGACGCCTGCCTCCAGCAGCACGGTGAAGTCGGACTTCAGGCGCGCCATGATGGGCTGGGTTTCCGGGTCGCCAAAGCGGCAGTTGAATTCGATGGTAAACGGGTTACCGTCCTTGTCTATCATCAGGCCGGCATAGAGAAAGCCGGTATAGCTGTGGCCATCCTTTTTCATGCCTTGCACCGTCGGCAGGATGATTTCGCGCATCACGCGGTTGTGCACTTGCGGGGTGACCACCGGTGCCGGGCTATACGCGCCCATGCCGCCGGTATTGGGGCCGAGGTCGTCGTCCAGCAGGCGCTTGTGGTCCTGGCTGGTGGCCATCGGCAGCACGTGATCACCATCCACCATGACGATGAAGCTGGCTTCTTCGCCCTGCAGAAAGTCTTCGATCACCACGCGTGCACCGGCACTGCCCATCTTGTTACCCACCAGCATGTCGTCGATGGCGGCATGCGCTTCTTCCAGCGTCAGTGCCACCACCACGCCCTTGCCAGCGGCCAGGCCGTCGGCCTTGATCACGATGGGCGCACCCTTGGCATCGACATAGGCATGCGCCTCGCCAGCATCGCTGAAGGTCTGGTAGCCCGCAGTGGGAATGCCATGACGCTGCATGAAGGCCTTGGCGAAGTCCTTGGAGCTTTCCAGCTGGGCGCAGTACTGGGTGGGGCCGAAGATTTTCAGGCCAGCAGCACGGAAGGCATCCACCACGCCGGCAGCCAGCGGGGCTTCCGGGCCAACCACGGTCAGCTGGATGTCTTCGCTGCGGGCAAAGGCGACCAGTTCTTCATTACTGGCCAGCGCAATATTGGTGAGATTGGGGTCGAGCGCGGTGCCGGCATTGCCCGGTGCCACAAACACCTTGGAGACGCGGCTGGACTTGGCAATACGCCAGGCCAGCGCGTGTTCGCGGCCACCAGAGCCGATTACCAACACTTTCATCTTGCGAGATCCTTCATCGTTGGGCGACAGGCATGTTGCCGTCGCCAGCATTGTGCCGCAGCCATGGTGGGACTACGGTCAGAATTGTACATTCAAGCTGGGGGGAAACGGGTAGTTTCCACTGTTTGCATCCGGCAGCAATTGGCGTCGACCACTGACCGGCTTGCCGTCGATCCGGCCCTGCCAGCTGATATCCAGCGGGTAAAAACGGCCGACCGGCTGGCCCGCTTGCTGCAGCCACTGCCAGCGTACCTGCAGATCGGTCACTGCCGGGCAGCCGGCACCAGCGGCATCGGCACACACGCCATTATTGTCAGCCTGTTCAGTCAGGCGGCCCATGCTGCGGATGTCGCTGGCCACGGCATGGAAAAATTCCACCGTACTGGCGCTGTAGCCTTGCTGGGTGTAAGCGCTCTGCATGACCCAGCCCCACTCCTGCGGGCCCAGTTGCACCACCCGGGCCGCAGCGGCCATGCCGTTGGTCCCCATTTCCAGCTGTTTTTCGGTTTGCAGCACAAACTGGCCATCTTGCAAGACAAAGCACAACAGGCGGCTGATGCCGGAGGCGGCAAAGCTGTCCATGCCTTCGCCGGCCGAATCTGCCGTATCTGCCACAAAAGTGCTCAGCAACAACTGGCGGCCCTGGCCATCACGCGCCAGTTGCAAGGGGCCGAACGCACCGACAAACGGCCCCGGACTATTGCTGGCCTGCGCCTGCAGCTTCCATTGGCCCGGTTTCGGCCCGGCCTGCATGTCCTGCTGGCTGCGGTAAACCGCCACGGCCTGTTCGGCCAGACGCTTCAGGTCAGGCGCATGGGCCACGGCCGGCACTGCCGCGGGTGGCGTGGCAGGCTGTTCCAGCCAGTACACGCCGGCGGCCAGGCCGAGTATCAGCACAATCAGCAGCATGGTCCTGTTGGTCTTGTTCACGGTTTCTCCGCCAGGCACTGGCGCGACCTGGCACGGTGCTCCCCGCTGCAAGTGCAACGGGGAGGCTGGCGCTGCTTAGTGGCGGAAATGACGTACGCCGGTCAGCACCATGGCAATGCCATGCTCGTCGGCAGCGGCGAACACTTCTTCGTCACGCATGGAGCCACCCGGCTGGATGATGGCCTTGATGCCCTGTTCCGCGATCACGTCGATACCGTCACGGAAGGGGAAGAAGGCATCGCTGGAGGCCACGGCACCTTGCAGGCTCAAACCGGCATCCTGCGCCTTGCGGGCGGCGATGCGGGTGGAGTCCACGCGGCTCATCTGGCCGGCACCGATGCCGACGGTCTGGCCGTTATTGCAGAACACGATGGCGTTGGACTTGACGAACTTGGCCACGCGCCAGGCGAACAGCAGGTCGGACAGCTCTTGCGGGGTCGGTTGACGCTTGGTCACCACGCGCAGTTCGTCCAGCGCCACATTGCGAATGTCCGGGGTCTGTACCAGTACACCACCGCCTACACGCTTCAGTTCGAAGCGGTTGGCACCGGTTTCCAGCGGGATTTCCAGCACGCGCACGTTCTTCTTCGCGGCGATGATGGCCTTGGCTTCTTCGGTGAAGGACGGGGCAATCAACACTTCCAGGAACTGGCCGGTCACCGCTTCCACGGTTTCGGCATCCACCGGACGGTTGAAGGCGATGATGCCGCCAAAGGCGCTGGTGGTATCGGTGGCAAAGGCCAGACGATAGGCGCTCAGCGTGTCGCCAGCCACGGCCACGCCGCAGGGGTTGGCGTGCTTGACGATGACGCAGGCAGTCGCATCGAACGTCTTGACCGCTTCCCAGGCGGCATCGGCATCAGCGATGTTGTTGTAGGACAACTCCTTGCCCTGCAGCTGGCGGTAGCCGGAGATGGTGCCGGCAGCCGGGTCCAGATCGCGATAGAAGGCGGCCGACTGGTGCGGGTTTTCACCGTAGCGCATGTCCTGCACCTTGACGAACTGTGCGTTCAGACGGTTCGGGAAAGCCACGCGTTCCGGCTTGCCGCTCACCACGCCATCGGCCAGGCTGGTTAGGTAGTTGGAAATGGCACCATCGTAAGCGGCGGTGTGGGTGAAGGCTTTCTTGGCCAGTTCGAAGCGGGTGGTCTTGGCCAGCTTGCCGTCATTGGCTTGCAGCTCGGCAGTCAGTGCGGCGTAGTCGGCGGCATCGGTAACGATGGCGACATGGGCCCAGTTTTTGGCGGCAGAGCGCACCATGGTCGGGCCGCCGATGTCGATGTTCTCGATGGCGTCTTCCAGCACACAGTCCGGATTGGCGATGGTGGCTTCAAACGGGTAGAGGTTTACACACACCAGATCGATATTGCCGATATCGTATTCGGCCATCTTGGCCACGTGTTCCGGCAGGTCGCGACGACCCAGGATGCCGCCGTGCACCTTGGGGTGCAGGGTCTTGACGCGGCCATCCAGCATTTCCGGGAAGCCGGTGTAGTCGGATACTTCGGTCACCGGCACGCCGTTATCGGCCAGCAGTTTGGCGGTGCCGCCGGTAGACAGGATGTGCACGCCCAGTTTGGCCAGTTCCCGTGCGAATTCCAGAACACCGGTCTTGTCGGAGACGCTGATCAGCGCGCGTTCGATTTTGGTCATGTTTCTCTACCACCTTGGCTAATGAATGAAAAAAACTGGTCAAGCTTGGACCTGATGCCCGCATCAGGTCTGGTTCGGTATGCCTTGCGCTGCTGGCAGGCACAAAAAAACCGGCCATCCTGTGTGGGGTATGGCCGGTTTATCTTCATATCAAATCATACGACTTCATTTTTTTACGCAGGGTATTGCGATTGAGCCCCAGCAACTCGGCAGCCCGAGTCTGGTTGCCCTGGGTGTGTGTCAGCACCACCTCTATCAGTGGCTTTTCCACGCAGGCCAGCACCATGTCGTAGATGGAGGCAGGTATCTCGCCGTCCAGATCACGGAAATATTGTTCCATCGCCAGCCGTACCGACTGGGAAATATGTTCGTTGTTTTGCATGTTTATTGTTCTGTCTTCAGCATTTCGTGTGAACACTGCTGCTTCGCCCCGATGTCGGCCCCGGGCACCTTTAGCACCGTACTCCCCTGCCGGCTAGACCGGCAGCGACTCCTCCGGCAGGGAGTCATATTCCAGCCGCTCCGATTGCGCGGCCAACTGATCAAAGTAGCCGGCCACGGCCTGTCGTTGCGTCGTGGTGTCTTCCAGCTGATACATCGCCTGGCGAAACTCGTTGGAGCCCCTCAGCCCCCTGGTGTACCAGGCAATATGCTTGCGCGCGATCCGGCAGCCAGAGTATTCGCCATAAAACCCGTACAGATCATCCAGATGTTCCAGCATGATCTGGCTGATTTCACTGACCTGCGGCGGCGGCAACAGCGCGCCGGTGTCGAGGAAATGCTGTATTTCGCGAAAAATCCACGGTCGGCCCTGCGCTGCCCGGCCTATCATCACCGCGTCGGCCCCGGTGTACTGCAATACCTGCTGCGCCTTGTGCGGCGTATCGATATCCCCGTTGGCAATCAGCGGAATACCGATGCTGGCCTTGACCGCGCGGATGGTGTCGTACTCGGCATCGCCGCGATACATGTCTTCACGGGTACGGCCATGCAGCGCCAGCGCGGCAATGCCGCAGTCTTCTGCCAGTTTGGCCACGCGCAGGGCATTGCGGTGTTCGGGACTCCAGCCGGTGCGGGTTTTCAGCGTGACCGGTACATCCACCGCCCTGACCACTGCGTCCAGAATGCGTCCAACCAGCGCCTCGTCACGCAGCAGGGCGGAACCGGCTGCCACATTGCACACTTTCTTGGCCGGGCATCCCATATTGATGTCGATGATCTGCGCACCCTGCTCGACATTGATGCGCGCGGCCTCGGCCATCTGGGCGGGGTCGGAGCCGGCGATCTGCACCGAAATCGGCTCCACCTCGCCGGCATGATCAGCCCGGCGCAAGGTCTTGGCCGTGGCCCACAGCGATTTGTTGGAGGTGATCATCTCCGACACCGCCATGGCTGCGCCCATTTTCTTGCACAGCATGCGAAACGGCCTGTCCGTCACACCGGCCATGGGTGCCACGATCAGCCGGTTTTTCAGGGTATAAGGACCAATGCGCATCAGGGTTTTCTGCGGTCAAACAAGCAAAAGGGCGGCCATTGTAATGCTTTTTTTTTAAGCAGTAAAAACCTTTTTGCTTATTTTTTGAGCAAGATCGATAGCGAGAAGATAATGGTACAGCCGGGTACTGCAGAAGGGGTGGGGATTGGAAGTCAGCCGATAAGCCGGGTTCTGTCGTTGGACAGTCATTCCTCTAGTACTGCCGTTACCGACAGTCTCAAGCAACCTACCCGGGGACAACGCGAGCCACGTTAACGCCCCCCTATTTGGTCTTGCTCCTGATGGGGTTTAGCCTGCCGTCCGTGTCGCCACGTCCGCGGTGCGCTCTTACCGCACCTTTTCACCCTTACCTGTGCTGACAAGTCAGCCATCGGCGGTTCAGCTCTCTGTTCCACTTTCCGTCGCCTCACGGCGCCCGGCCGTTAGCCGGCATCATGCTCTATGGAGCCCGGACTTTCCTCCCCGCCCCTGCTTGCGCAGCGGCGCGGCGACTGTCTGTCTGACTTCCAGCCGACAGTTTACCCGAAGCAGATCAAACACGCGGCATTTTTTCCTGCAGCGAAATAGCATTCATTTATACTAGCGGGTCATTTCTGCGGGGTTCGTTTAAGAATGGAGCTGAATCAGGCCAGGCTGTCGCGCTTGCAGCTGCTTGGCACGCTGGTCATCATTTTCTTGCTGGCATTGACGCTGGCAGGCTATTTCCTGCTGACCAGCTGGACAGATTTCCATTCGCGTCAGCAACAGATCGAAGGCGATGCCTACCAGCATGCGCGCGACTACCTGCAATCCTCTGGCGATCACACCGCGCTGACCCTGCTGGCCCTGCGCGACCACTCCACCGACCTGCTCAAGCAACAACTGAAGGAACAAGTCGACCAGGCCTACCATGTGGCCGATGGCATCTGGCAGCGCGAACACCAGCGCTTGCCTGAAGCGCGCATCAAGGCACTGATTGTCGAGGCGCTGCGCCCGCTGCGCTTTTTCGAAGGTCGCGGTTATTTCTTCATCGACACCATGGACGGGCGCTGCGTCTTGCTGCCCACCGCGCCGGAGCGCGAAGGCAGCTCCTTGCTGGATAATCGCGATGACCATGGCCGCTACATCATGCAATCGCTGATCGAATCGGTCAGCAACCCGGAGCAGCAAGGCTTTACCGCCTATCGCTGGTATTTGCCAGGCAGCCACAGCATGTCGGACAAAGTAGCCTATTCGCGCCAGTTCAAACCCTATCGCTGGGTCATCGGCAGCGGCGAATACATTGCCAATGTCGAAGCCAGCCTGCAGCAACGGGCCATCACCCTGCTCTCGCGCATGCACATGGGCCGTGATGGTGACGATTTCATGGTGGTGGACAATCAGGGGGTATTACTGTTTTACCCCGCTGAACCGGCCTTGCAGGGCAAGCATTATCTGGCGCTGCAACCCGAACTGCGCAAGCGGGTGCTGGAAGTGCTGCAACTGGGCAATCGCGGCGGTTTCATGGAGTACGCCGTGCGCGAAGCCGGCAATGCCAATCCGGTCGCCCATCTGGCCTATGTCCGCCACTTGCCGGGCTGGGAGTGGACGCTGGTGACGGCCATGCATATCCAGTCCATTCGCGACGGCAGCGTACAGGCCCGCCAGCAGCTGGACCAGCAATTGCTGCGCCGTATCGATACCACCCTGCTGATGACGCTGCTGGCCATGGCCAGTGCGGCGCTGTTTTCCTGGTTCTTCGTGCGCTGGATGAATGCGCTGGTGGCCCGCTACCAGCAGGACTTGCGCCAAAGCCATGCCGAGCTGGAAGCCAGCACCCGCGAGCTGAAGCTCAGTCATTTCATGATCGACCACGCTACCGATCTGGTCGCGCTGCGCGCTGCCGACGGCAGGCTGGTCTATGCCAACCGCGCCGCACTGGATTGCCTGGGAGCCGAAGCGGAAGGACTGCAGCAACTGGAGCGACAGCTGTTTGCCCCGACCGACGTCAGCCTGCCGCATACCTTCGAAACCCGGCTGCAATGCTGCCAGGGACATCTGCATCTGGAAGTCACGCTAACCGGCATCGACTACCACGGTGACAGTTATCTGTGTGCCACCGCCCGCGATATCACCCCGCGCCACCATGCCGACCGGCAGCAGCGGCTGGCAGCCAAGGTATTCGAATCCAGCAATGAAGCCATCCTGATCACCGATGCCGACAACCGCATCCTGGCAGTCAACCGTGCCTTCAGCCTGATTACCGGCTTTGGCGAACAGGAGGTGCTGGGGCTGACCCCGGCGCTACTGGCTTCTGGCCAGCACGATGCCGATTTCTACACCCGCATGTGGGACAGCCTGGACAAGCGCGGCCAGTGGTCAGGAGAAATCTGGAACCGGCGCAAAAACGGCGAAGCCTTCCCCGAGTGGCTGAACATCAGTGTGCTGACCGATGAACAGGGCCAGATCACCCACCACGTGGCACTGTTTACCGATATTTCCGAACGCAAGGAACACGAGGCACGCATCCAGCATCTGGCGGAATATGATGCCCTGACCGACCTGCCCAACCGCATCCTGGTCAACGACCGCCTGCAGCAAGCCATCCGCCTGGCCGAGCGCCACGGCGGCCAGCTGGCCGTGCTGTTTGTCGATCTGGATCATTTCAAGAACATCAACGACACCCTGGGCCACAACAGTGGCGACGAACTGCTCAAGCAGGTAGCCAGCCGGCTGTGCGGCGCGGTGCGCGAGCTGGATACCGTGGGTCGTACCGGCGGCGACGAGTTTGTGCTCATCCTGCCGGCCATCGCCCAGCCAGACGAGGCAGCCCAGGTCGCCGAGCGCATCCTGCGCGCCATGCAGGCACCGTTTGATATCGATGGCAATGTGCTGGTGGTGGGATGCAGCATCGGCATCAGCCTGTTGCCAGGTGATGGCAATGATATTCAGACCCTGCTGATGAATGCCGACCTGGCCATGTACCATGCCAAGGCACATGGCCGGAACACCTTCCGCTTCTATACTCGCGAGATGAATACTCAGGTGGCGGACCGGCTGCAACTGGAAAACCGGCTGCGCCGGGCGCTGGAGCAGGATGAGCTGTTCTTGTTATTCCAGCCGCAACACGACATCAACAGTCAGACATTGATCGGCTGCGAGGTATTGCTGCGCTGGCAGGACCCGGAAGAGGGACTGATCATGCCTAATCGCTTTATCCCCATCGCGGAAGACAGCGGCCTGATTGTGCCGCTGGGGCGCTGGGTCATGCGCGAGGCCTGCCTGCAGATGGCACGCTGGCGGGCACAGGGCCTGCAACTACCCAAGATCGCTGTCAATGTGTCGGCCCGCCAGCTGGCACGGCTGGACTTCATCGACGAAGTGCGGGATGCCCTGCAAGAGAGCGGCCTGCCCGGCCATTGCCTGGAAATCGAGGTCACCGAAAGCACACTGATGGAAGACGCCGACCTGGCCTCGCGCCAGCTGGCCATCCTCAAGGCCATGGGGGTGCGGCTATCGGTCGATGACTTTGGCACCGGCTACTCCAGCCTGGCCTACCTCAAGCGCTTTGCCCCGGACACCATCAAGATCGACCGCTCCTTTGTCTGCGACCTGCCCGGTGACAGCGAAGACGCCGCCATCGTGTCCGCCATCATTCACCTGGCACGCGCCCTTGGCATGAGCACGCTGGCCGAAGGCGTGGAAACCGTGGAACAGTGCGACTTTCTGCGCCAGCTGGGTTGCGGCGGCATCCAGGGTTATCTGCTGGGCAAGCCACAGGACGCCACCGCCATTGCCCGCCAACTAGGCGAGCTGGTCAGCGTCAGCTGACACCCGCCCAGCAGCCGTGGCCAGCTCGGCCGCTTGCGGGCGCGGTATCAGCAATGAAGTCAGCCAGGCCAGGCCCACGATGCACAAACCAAGCAGCATGCCACTGGCTGCGGCGGGAACGCCCGGCAGCCAGGCCGGCAGCGCTGGCAGCACGGCGAAGCTGAGCCCGGCCCCCAGATTGAAGGCACCGGCATTCAGGCCGGGCAACAGCCCCGGATACTGTGGTGGCGACAGCACCACACCCAGGCCATTCAGCATGATATTGGCGGTACCGGCATAGGCCACGCCGGCCAGCACGCAGGCAGCCACCATCCACCACAGGCTGTACAAGCCCCAAACCAGCATCAGCACGATGGCCAGCATGCTGCCCAGCAATCCCCATCGCAATACCCGGCCATATCCCCATTGCGGTGCCAGCCGCCCGGCCCACGGCCCCACCAGCCAGCCCACCAGCGCATAGGGCGTCAGCAACAACCACGAGGCTTGATCGGCAGCCAGGCCAAAGCCACTGCCCGCTTGCTGGGCATGGGACATCACCAGGCCATTGATGATGGCGAACACGCCACTCATGGTCAGTATCGTTGTCAGCAACAGTGCCCAGGTGCTGCGCCGGCACAGAATGTCCAGAGCCACCAGCGGCTGTGGGCTACGTTGCTCCCGACGCAGGAATAAGACAAATGCCAATAGCGCCAGCAAGACCATGCCGCCGATGCCGCTCCAGTGCGTAGGCCCGGGAGCCGCCGCCAGATTCAGCGCCCACAGCAGGCTGGCCAGCGTCAGCACCAGCCACCCCACTCCGGGCCAGTCCATGACGGCACCAGCCGACGGGCGCGACTCCGGCGCGCACCTGGCTACCAGCACACAGGCCAGAGCAGCCACCATGGCAATACACCAGAATACCGCCCGGAAGCCGAAGTGGGTCGCCAGCACCCCACCGGCAATGGCATCGATGCCGGCAATGCCGCCATTGACTGCCGTGATCACCCCCATCAGCAGGCCATAGCGCCGGGGATCTTTCACCTCGTGGTACAGCATCAGCAGACAGATCGGCACCACCGGGCCGGATACCTGCTCCAGCCAGTAAGCAAAGTCCTCACTGCCGGTCAATGGTTCCAGATCGGCGATGACGTTGTTGGCACCCAGCCACTCGCTCGCCAGCAACATGGCCTGCTGGGTAATCACGTCATCGTTGACCAAGACCGGATAGCCATGCTGAAACAGCACCTCCGCCTGTGCGCCGAAACCGGCGGCATGTTGCTCGGCCAGTTGGCGGATGCGCTGGTGCAGCAAATCACGCACAGCCGGATTCAGCGCGCGTACAGTGAGGCGCAATTCGGCACTGGCCGGAATCACATTGGCGGCATCGCCGGCCAGAATGGCCCCCACGGTAAGCACCGCCGTTTCCAGCGGTGGCACATTGCGCGAAACAATGGTCTGCAATGCCAGCACCAGCGACGCCGCCACCACCACCGGGTCGACTGCGCGTTGTGGCATGGCGCCATGACCACCAGTGCCATGGATCAGAATGGTGATGGTGTCGGTGGAGGCCATGAAGGGGCCGGCACGAAAACCCAGCTTGCCCAGCGGGATGCCCGGCATATTGTGCAAGGCGAAGATGGCATCACAGGGAAAGCGCTGAAACAGCCCGTCATCCAGCATGCGCTGGGCACCGGAGCCGCCATGCCCCTCCTCTGCCGGCTGGAAAATCAGGTGCAGGGTGCCGGCAAAACGCCGGCTGCGTGCCAGCTCGCAGGCGGCCAGCAGGATGGCGGTGTGGCCATCATGACCGCAGGCATGCATCTTGCCGTCGATGCGACTGGCCCAGGGCAGGCCGGTTTCCTCCTGAATGGGCAGGGCATCCATGTCGGCACGCAGGCCAATGGTTGGCCCGCGACCGCAATGCAGACTCGCCACCACCCCGGTGCCGCCGATACCTTCGGTGAGCTGGTAGCCCCAGCCCTGCAGCTTTTCCATCACCAGCCGCCGGGTATTGAACTCCTCGAAACCCAGTTCGGGATGAGCATGCAACTGGCGGCGCAGGGCCACCATTTCATCGTTGATACGCAGGATGCCGGGCAGAATGGCGCTGTGCATGGGAACAGTCTCCGCAATCAGGTACAGGACTGCAAAGACTGGGAGAAAAACCCTGGCGGGCGATACCGGGACAAAGTGCAGGGCGGCCCGCCAGGCGTTGGCGCTAATCGAAGCGCAGGGTGTAGCGAGACTCCACCGAGGTATTGGTGCCGGCACGCAATACCATGGACCAGCCCTTGCTCAGCTGGTAGGCCAGCTTGACTGCCTGATCGGCGCTGGTCACGCCATATTCGTAGCCCAGGTACAGTTCACGGGTGAGCTGACGCCCCACCGTCACCACCTGCTCGGCCGGGCTTACCGTACCATTGGCCAGGGTTCTTTCCTTGCGGCTGGCCAACCCCAGCTCGTCGAACAGGCCAACCTGATCATTGATGGAACCGGCCAGCATCATGCCGGCGGAGGCAGCCAGCGCAGCATCGTCGCGATCGCCACTGGCAGCATGACCCAACACCAGCCAGGACAGCTTGTCCTTTTCCGACATCGACTCATCGGCCACCAGCCGGATGCGCGGCGCGGCCACGCTGCCGGTCACCTCCACACCAGCCCCCACCGGGGACAGATGGCGCTTGGCCACGACATTCAGCACCGGATTATCCAGCGGGCCGACAAAGCTGATGATGCCCTGCTCAATATCCAGATCCTGGCCATAAGCCTTGTAACGCCCCTTCACCACCCTCACCTGTCCGCGCGCGCCCGGCGGCATGCCCGGATTGGCCGTGACCTTGACCACGCCGGTCAGCTCCACGTCCAGCCCCTGACCAACCAGACGGAAACGCTCGCCCAGATCGAGATCCAGCGCCACGGTCAGCGGCAGGCTGGCAAAGGCCGACGGCTCGGCATTCTCGCGCCCTTTGATCACCACATCGTCGCTCAGGCTGGGCGCACCGGTCTTGGGCAGGTCGATACGGCCCTGATCGGCACGAATACGACCGGTCAGCGAAATTTTCTTATCCACCATGCTCAGTTCGGTGCTGCCGGATACCACCAGTTTGCGGCTGGGCTTATCGAACACGCTGAACTTGTTGAGCGTGACCCTCACCGTGGCATCCGGTCCGGCTTCTTTCAGGTCCAGGCTGCCGCTGGCGCTCACTTCACCCTGGCCACCGGCAAAGCGCAGCTTGTCCAGGATCAGGCTGCGGCCACTCATTCTGGCCTGCAACACGCCATCGCCCAGCCGGATACCGGTTTTATGGTCGGCCAGCAGCAGCTTGCTGCCCTGGATGGAGCCCTGGGCCTGCAACTGTCCCAGCGGCCCGGTCAGCGACAGATTGGCCGACAGCTGGCCGGCCAGTTCGAGCGAGGGCGAAGACAGCTGCGCCAGGTTGGCCAATGAAGGCAGCGATACCGAGGCGGTGGCCGACAGCGGGGTGCGGCTGTCGATGACCCCACCATTCCATGGCAGGCTGCCCTTGCCGGTCAGCTGGGCATAGCGGCTGTCGATGTCGGTGTCGAACAACAGGCTGCCACCGTCAAAGCGCAGCCTGAGCTGGGCAGATTTCAGTCCGAGTGCGGCAGGACGTCCGGCCTCGGCCGGCAGGCTGATGTCGCCGGCCACGCGTTTCAGCCAGAGCTGACCTTGTGGTCGATTACCGTTCAGCTTCAAGTCCCAGCCGCTATCCAGCACCAGATTCTGCTCGACCGGCAAATGAAGCAGCGGGGCCAAGTCGGTCAGCCGCAAGCCCTCGGCATGGCCTTGCGTGCTCAGGGCTCCGTCGCTGGTACGGGTCAGCTCGCTCAGGCTCAGGCTGCCGCCCAACAGCGCCAGCCGGGCACTGCCCAGTTTGATGCGCGCCGCACCGGCTTCCAGCGCCAGCGGTGACAGCAGGCTCAGTCCGGGCTTGCCCGTCAGTTCCAAGCCTTCCAGCACGCCTTGCCACTGACCGCTATTGACCGGCAGACCACCACTGGCGGCCAGCTGCAAGCCATAGGGGCGGCCGTCCAGCCGCAGTCGTCCATCCAGTTGCAGCCGGTGGCGGGTGCGGGTACCACTGCCCTGTGCCCGCAGCTGCTCGGCACTGAAGCTGCCGGCCTGCAGCTTGTCGGCTACCAGTTGCAGCCGGAAAGGACTGCTGGGGTCAGCCTTGATGTCGCCGTCCAGACTCAGGCTCTGCACCGCCAGATTGCCCGGCAGGCGCAAGCGTTCGGCGCGCAGGCTGGCGCTGAGCAGCGGTGCCTTGGGGGTGCCGGCCAGTTCGGCCTGGCCCTTGATCACACCGGAGAAATCCCGCCCCAGCAACGACAGATTGGGCGCATCAATCAACAGCTTGAGCTTGTCGCCAGCTGCGCCATAAGCACCAGTGGCCTGCAGCCGGTTACTGGCCAGCCTGAGGTCGGCAGCCAGCTGGCGCAAACGCTGTCCCTGCCAATCGGCGCTGAACTGGCCGGACAAGGCGGCACCCGACAGCCGACTGGGTGCGAACTGCAGGCCCACTTTGCCACTGAGCGGCGCGGCCAGCTGACCGCTGGCCTTGATGGCAGCATTCAGTTCGCCAGCCGGCAAACCGGCTTGCAAGCGCGAGGGATCAGCCTTGAGCAACTTGCCTTCCAGCAGGTATTCCTGCCGCCCTTCCAGCCCCAACTGGCCGCTCAACGCCACTTTGCCGGCACCGGCAGTCAGATCCAGCTGGCGCAGCAGCAGCACCTTGCCAGCAGCCGCCTGCTGAAAGCCCAGTGCTGTCTGCAATTGCAGGGTCTTGCCGTACAGGCTGGCCTTGATATCAGGTCCGCTCAGCGCTCCGGCCACCCGCGCCGTGCCCTTGATGACATCATCCGGCGCGGCCTCATGCAGGGTACGCAGGCCGATATTGTCCAGCAGCGCCACGATGTCCAGCGAGTTGTGTTCGACCTTGCCGGTGAGGTTGAGCTGACCACCGCCCAGCTGGGCCATCAACTTGTCCAGATGCAGTGCTTTTTCGTCGGCACGGAATTCCCCCACCAGCAACGACAGGGGGAGCTGGCTGGCTGACAGCGGGCCGGGCTGGCTGTTGAGCAGGGATAGCCCGCCCTTGATGCGCGGGCCGCCGTCCGGTTCGGCATGCACGGCAAAGCCCAGCCGGGCCTTGGGCCAGGCCGGCATGATGGCCTGCGGGTTGATGCCGCCCACGCGCACATCCAGCCGGCTGAAACGGTTGTAGGGATTGAAAGCAAAAGGGTGCAGCAAGCCATGAGCTTCAGCCAGCATGCCCTTGCCGCTGGCGGTGCCATCCACTTGCAGCTGCAGCAGATTGCCGCCCAGTTTCAATCCGGCCAGTAGTGCAATCTGTTCCAGTTCGCCCTGGGCCTGCAGTTGGCCACGGATGGCGAAGGGACTGCTATCTCCCAGTTGCAGCGCGGCACTGGTACTGCCCCAGGGAGTTTGCAGGCTGTGCAGCTGCAAGCTGTGCTGCTGGCGGTCGTAGCGATAAGCCGCCTGCAGGCCGTACAAGCGCACATCGGCCGGCAATACGGTAAGGCTGGCCAGACTCAGCTTGTCCACTTGTACGGCTACCGGCAGCGACAGCGAGGCTGGCGCTCCAGCGGCCGGCGTGGGCGGGCTGGGGCGCGTGGTCAATCGTACATGGCCAATGCTGAGTGCCTGCACCTGCACCTGGCCTTGCCATAAGGCAGACGGCTGCCATTGCAGCTGCAGGCGGTCGATGTCGGCATCCTCGTACTGCGCGCGCCAGCGAATGTCATGCAGGGTAAAACCCGACCACAGCGTGCCCTCGCTGCGCGCGATGCTCAATTGCTGCCCGGTCAGCGCCGGCAGTTGCTGACACAACCAGGCAAAACCCTGCTCATTGCCAGTCAGCCAGCCCAGGGCGCTGAACAGGGCCAGCACCAGCAGCAAGCAGACATAGCGCCACCAGCGCCGGCGAGGACGGGTCGGTGGCGTCGCCGGCGGCGGGGTATCCGGCATGGCCGGTGCGACGGGAGGCAGGTTTTCGCTCATCAGAATGCCAGCCCCAGGCTCATATTCCAGCGCAATTTGCCGTCTTTCTCGGCCTTGGCGATATCCATCGACAAGGGCGCTACCGGGCTCAGCCAGCGCAGACCGACACCATTGGCATGCTCAAGTCTGAAGCTTTGCCAGCTTTGGGCAGCATTACCGGCATCGTGGAACAGGGCAACGGCCCAGTCCTTGGCCACCGGAATCTGATATTCCAGCGTAGCCGTCGCCACCACCCGTCCGCCCACCACCGCACCATCCGGGCCAGGCAGGCCCAGGCTCTGGTAGTCGTAACCACGCACGCTATTGGAACCACCGGCACGGAATAGCTGGGAAGACGGCACTTCATCGCTGTCCTTGGCCCACACCTGCCCCAGCTCCAGCCTGGTCAGCAAGGTGCCGTATTTGGGCCAGGGGCTCCAGTAACTCACGCCGCGCACATAACCGCGCACAAAGCTGGTGGTCGACAACAAGGAACCCAGCGTGCTGGACAGCGAAACATCCAGCAGCGTGCCGGAACGCGGGCGCAGCGGGTCGTCCACATCGCGCCGGGTCCAGCCGAATGCCCCCAGCAGCGCCCGGGTATTGTTACTGGGCGTGTTGCCGATGGTTTCCTTTTCCTGGATGAACTCCACCCCGAAGCGGGCATTGATCTTGTCATGCGAGCGGATGCGCCAGGCACCGGCGTCCACCGTGGTGGTTTTCACGCCCTGGATATCGGTTTGCTTGAACGAGGAAGTAATGGAGTGCGAGTAGCCATTGGCCTGGCGCGGGAAGCCCAGACCAAAGCTGAGATTGCGGTCGCTGTTTTTCCAGTCCAGCAATACCGAACCGGTCCAGCCCTTGCCGAACAGATTGTAGTAGTCATAACCGATACGGGTACCCGGACCGTCTTCCGAGTCGTAAGTCAGACCCAGCTCCAGCTTCTGCTTGGGAAATTCGGTCAGGCTGACTTCCACCGGCACCTGATCCTGCTCGATACGCGCCATGTCGGCACTGACCACCACGCCGGAGTAATGCGGAGACTGTTCCAGCGCCGACTGATAATCCAGCAGCTTCTTCTGCTGATAGGGGTCACCCTGGCGGAAATCGGCCAGTCCGGTGGCCACATTCAGCGGATAGCGCCGGTTGCCGCTGATATGGGTGGGGCCGAAGCTAATCTGTGGCCCGCTGTCCACCTGTACCAGCAACTGGCCACGATGGGTTTGTGGGTCGATATCGGCCTGGCTTTTGACGATGCGGGCCAGCGGGAAACGGTCGATGGTGAGCAAGCGCAAGATAGCACGCTTGCTGCTGCTCCAGTCGTCCTGGCGGTAAGGCGCGCCCATCGGCAGCGCCCAGGCTTCCAGCACCGTAGCCAGCCTTTGCTGATAATCGGCCTGCTGGCGAATCGGCCCATTCAGCTGCAGCGTGACATCGTCGATGATGACCGGCTCGCCGGCCTCCACCTTCAGCACATAGTGCTGTGCCCCCTGCTCTTCCACGTGGATGCGGGCAGAAAAATAACCTTCGGTTTCCAGCAGTGCCTGCGCGGCGGAGGGGGTTTCCTTGATGATGGCTTGCAGCTGGAAATCATCCAGATCCGCATCGTTGCGGGCGGAGATCAACTCCAGGTGCTCATTTAGCAGAGTGGCGAGCGCCGCCGGTGCTTCCACACTGACGGTGTAATCCACCTTGGCCCATGCCGGTGCAGCGCACAGCGCGAGGGCGAAAGCGGATGACAAGGCAAGGGGATGGGTTCGTGGCAGCATGTCGACATTCATCAGGAATCCGACTGATGGTAGCGAAACTGGTTCAGTCTGGCGAGGAATGTCGGTAGCAGCCGCGCAGGCAGGAGACCATTGCCTGGCGCACCGGCATAAAAAAAAGGCGGAATGTTCCGCCACAAGACTGAGAGAGATACGACACAGCCCGCCGGAGCGGGCCGTCACTGCAGTACACCAGCCCGGCAAGACTGCCGGGGCCGGTCACTTACTTCTTGCGCTGCGGCGGCAGGTCGGTGCAGCTGCCTTCGAACACTTCGGCAGCCATGCCGATGGATTCGCCCATGGTCGGGTGCGGGTGAATGGTCTTGGCAATGTCTTCTGCATCGCAGCCCATTTCAATCGCCAGGCAGATTTCGCCAATCATGTCGCCGGCGTGCGGGCCGACAATGCCGCCACCGATCACCTGGTGGGTCGCCGGGTCGAAAATCAGCTTGGTAAAACCTTCATCACGACCGTTGGCAATGGCGCGACCGGAAGCCGCCCACGGGAAGACGGATTTCTCCACCTTGATACCCTGCTTCTTGGCTTCGTCTTCGGTCATGCCTACCCAAGCCACTTCCGGATCGGTATAGGCCACACCCGGAATCACGCGCGCATCGAAGAAGGCCTTGTGCCCGGCGCAGTTTTCCGCCGCCACGTGGCCTTCATGCACGCCCTTGTGCGCCAGCATCGGCTGACCGACGATGTCGCCAATGGCGTAGATGTGCGGCACGTTGGTGCGCTGCTGCTTGTCCACCGGGATAAAGCCACGGTCGGTCACGGCCACGCCGGCATTTTCTGCTGCCAGCAGCTTGCCATTCGGCGCACGGCCAGTCGCATACAGCACCAGGTCGTAGCGCTGCGCTTCTTTCGGGGCCTGTTCGCCTTCAAAGGTGACGTACACGCCGTCTTCCTTAGGCTCCACCGCCACGGTTTTGGTGTTCAGCATGATGTTGTCGAAACGATGGGCATTCCACTTCTGCCATACCTTGACCAGATCGCGGTCAGCCCCCTGCATCAGGCCGTCCAGCATTTCCACCACGTCCAGGCGCGCGCCCAGCGTGGAATACACCGTACCCATTTCCAGACCGATAATGCCGCCACCGATGATCAGCATTTTTTCCGGTACGGCTTTCAGTTCCAGTGCGCCGGTGGAGTCCACCACACGCGGATCGTCCGGAATGAAGGGCAGCTTCACTACGCGCGAACCCGCGGCGATGATGGCGTTGCTGAACTTGATGATGGTTTTCTCACCGGACTCTTCGCGGCCATTGCCGGAAGTCACCGACACTTCCAGGTGATGCGGATCGATGAAGCGGCCATTGCCGCGCACGATCTGCACCTTGCGGGCCTTGGCCATGCCAGCCAGGCCACCGGTCAGCTTGCTGATGACCTTTTCCTTGTAGCCGCGCAACAGGTCGATATCCACTTCCGGCTTGCCGAACTTGATGCCGTTGGCCGCCAGATGGCTGACTTCGTCGATCACCGCGGCATTGTGCAGCAGTGCCTTGGACGGAATGCAACCCACGTTCAGGCACACGCCACCCAGGGTGGAGTAACGCTCGACGATGACCACTTTCTGGCCCAGGTCGGCGGCACGGAAGGCGGCGGAATAACCACCAGGGCCACCGCCCAGTACCATCACGTCGCATTCGATATCGGCACCACCACCATGGCTGGCGGCCATTGGCGCTGCCGGCGGGGCAAAACCGGCCTGGGTGTGGGCGGATGCCACACCGGTGGTTTCCAGCGGTTTGGCTTCAGCCGGGGCGGCGCTGGCTGCGGCAGCGGCTTCCACGATGACGATCACATCGCCCTCGCTCACCTTGCTGCCTACGGCCACTTTGACTTCCTTCACCACGCCAGCGGTTTCCGCCGGTACTTCCATGGTGGCCTTGTCGGTTTCCAGGGTGATGAGACTGTCGTCCTTGCTCACCACATCGCCCGGTTTCACAAAGACTTCGATCACGTCCACATTGCTGTGGCCGCCGATATCCGGGACTTTCAGTTCAATCAGATTGCTCATGGCTTTTGGGAGTGGCGCACGGCGCATCGGGGCTTGCCCCGTCTGCCATCCACCACCCGCATTCCTTTATCAGTTCGTTTTCCCGATGGGGAAGCGCGGCCTGACGGCACACGCAGCTCCCCACACCCTACTCACGATTTCAGAGGATCAGGCGACGCACGTCGGACAGCAGCTTGCCCAGATACACGGTGAAGCGTGCAGCGGCGGCACCGTCGATCACGCGATGATCGAAGGACAGCGACAGCGGGCACATCAGGCGCGGGGTGAATTCCTTGCCATTCCAGATCGGCTTGATCTGCGACTTGCACACACCCAGGATGGCCACTTCCGGCGCATTCACGATGGGGGTGAAGCTGCTGCCGCCAATGCCACCCAGACTGGAGATGGTGAAGGTGGCACCCTGCATGTCGGTCGGCTTGAGCTTGCCGTCACGCGCCAGCGCGGACAGATTGGTCAGTTCCTGGGCGATCTGCTTCAGGCCCTTCTTGTCGGCGTCCTTGATCACCGGCACGACCAGGCCATTTGGCGTGTCTGCGGCAAAGCCAATGTGGTAGTACTGCTTGAGTACCAGATTGTCGCCGTCCAGCGAGCTGTTGAAGTTGGGGAAAGCCTTGAGCGCTTCAGCAGCGGCCTTGATGATGAAGGCCAGCGGCGAAATCTTCAGCCCGGACTTTTCCCATTCCTTGCCAATGCTCTTGCGGAAGTCTTCCAGCTCGGTGATGTCGCACTCGTCGTTGAACGTCACGTGCGGGATCATCACCCAGTTGCGGCTGAGGTTGGCACCGGAAATCTTCTGGATGCGCGACAGCGGCTTGGTTTCGATCGGGCCGAACTTGGCGAAATCCACCTTCGGCCACGGCAGCAGGTCCAGACCCACGCCGGAACCGGCAGCAGCAGCCGGCGCAGCAGCCACCGGGTTCTGCAGCACGCCCTTCACAAAGGCCTTCACGTCGGCATCAATGATGCGCCCCTTGCGGCCCGAGCCCTTGACGCGGCCCAGATCCACACCCAGCTCACGCGCCAGACGGCGTACCGACGGGCCGGCATGGGCTTTGGAGAAGCTGGCTTCGTTGATGGCCGGCAGGCTGGTGCTGGCCGCAGCCGGCGCTACCACAGCAGGCGCAGCAGCCACCGGGGCCGGCGCAGCAACGGGAGCGGGGGCAGCAACAGCGGCAGCAACCGGCGCAGCGGCGGCGGCAACAGCGCCTTCCACCACCACGATCAGGTCACCCTGGCTGACTTTACCGCCGACAGCGACTTTGACTTCGACCACCTTGCCGGCAGCAGTAGACGGCACTTCCATGGTGGCCTTGTCGGTTTCCAGGGTGATCAGCGAATCATCCACACTGATGACATCGCCGACCTTGACCGACACTTCAATCACGTCCACACCGTTGTGGCCGCCGATATCCGGCACCACGATGTCGATGCGGCCGCTGGCAGCCGGTGCAGCAGGCGTCGCGGCCGCTGCGGCAGCAACGGCTACCGGGGCAGCGGCTGGGGCTACCGGAGCGGCAACGGCGGCAGCCGGTGCCGGCGCAGCTGCAGTGGCTGCCACTTCGATGATGGCAATCACATCGCCTTCGGAAATCTTGCCGCCAAGCACGGCTTTCACTTCCTTGACCACGCCGGCGGCTTCGGCCGGTACTTCCATGGTGGCCTTGTCGGTTTCCAGGGTGATCAGCGAATCGTCCACCGCCACGGTCTGACCCACGGTGATGAACACTTCGATAATGTCTACATTGCTGTGCCCACCGATGTCGGGCACTTTCAGTTCGATCAGATTGCTCATGATTATTTGGGGGTGTGCCGCTGGCGACGGCTAATCAGCCCGCCACGCAACGGTCCATCCGCTTCCCTCTGTTCGTTGGCTGCATGAGCGAAGAAGGTGTCATCCACCAGTCCCCGCTCCCTACTCACGACCTTAGGCCTTCCAGGAAGGCAGCTTGTCAGCCTTGATGCCGTACTTGGCAATCGCTTCGGCCACCTTGGCCGCTTCGATCTTGCCTTCACGGGCCAGGGCGGACAGGGCAGCCACGGCGACGTAGTGACGATCCACTTCGAAGAACTCGCGCAGCTTGGCGCGGCTGTCGGAGCGGCCGAAACCGTCGGTGCCCAGTACCACGTAGCGACCCGGTACGTATTCGCGGATCTGGTCAGCGTAGTTGCGGATGTAGTCGGTAGCGGCAATCACCGGACCGCTGCGGCCTTCCAGCTGTTGCTCGACAAAGGACTTGCGGGCCGCTTCGGTCGGGTGCAGCAGGTTGAAGCGGGAAGCTTCCATGCCGTCGCGACGCAGTTCGTTGAAGGAAGTCACGCTCCAGATGTCGGAGGCGATGCCGAAATCGTTGCGCAGCAGGTCGGCAGCGGCCATCACTTCACGCAGGATGGTGCCGGAACCCATCAGCTGTACCTTCACCTTGGCGTCGCCGCCGTCCTTCAGCAGGTACATGCCCTTGATGATGCCCTGCTCGGCGCCTTGCGGCATGGCCGGGTGGGTGTAGTTCTCGTTCATCAGGGTGATGTAATAGAACACGTCTTCCTGTTCGCCATACATGCGGCGCAGACCGTCCTGCAGGATGACTGCCAGCTCGTAGGCGAAGGTCGGGTCATAGGACACGCAGTTGGGGATCAGGCCAGCCTGGATGTGGCTGTGGCCGTCTTCGTGCTGCAGGCCTTCACCGTTCAGGGTGGTACGGCCGGCAGTGCCGCCCAGCATGAAGCCACGGGCGCGCATGTCGCCAGCTGCCCAGGCCAGGTCACCGATACGCTGGAAACCGAACATCGAGTAGTAGATGTAGAACGGAATCATCGGGATGCCGTGGTTGGCGTAGCTGGTGGCTGCGGCAATCCACGAGGACATCGCGCCCGGCTCGTTGATGCCTTCCTGCAGCATCTGGCCGTCTTTGGACTCCTTGTAGAACATCAGCTGGTCGGCATCTTGCGGTACGTAGTTCTGACCCTGGGTGGACCAGATGCCGTACTGGCGGAACATACCTTCCATGCCGAAGGTGCGGGATTCATCCGGCACGATCGGTACGATCTGCTTGCTGATGTTCTTGTCTTTCAGCAGGGTGCCCAGCATGCGCACGAAGGCCATGGTGGTGGAGAACTCGCGTTCGCCCGAATCACCCAGCTGGCTGTCGAACACGTGCAGGCCCGGGATGGCCAGCGGAGCCTTCACCGGCTTGCGGGCCGGCAGGTAGCCACCCAGCGCGGCGCGGCGTTCGCGCATGTACTTCATTTCCGGGCTGTCTTCGGCCGGCTTGTAGTACGGTACGTTCGGCAGGTCGGCATCGGATACCGGGATACCAAAGCGGTCGCGGAATTTGCGCAGGCTGTCGATATCCATCTTCTTGGCCTGGTGCGCAATGTTCTGCGCTTCACCAGACGAACCCATGCCATAGCCCTTGATGGTCTTGGCCAGGATCACGGTCGGACGACCGTTGGCGTTGTGGGTGGCCTCGTGGTAGGCGGCGTATACCTTGTGCGGATCGTGACCGCCACGGTTCAATGCCCAGATTTCGTCATCGGACATATTGGCCACCATTTCGCGCAGCTCCGGGTACTTGCCGAAGAAGTGTTCGCGAACGTAGGCACCGTCCTTGGATTTGAAGGTCTGGTAGTCGCCATCCACGCATTCGTTCATGCGCTTCTTCAGCAGGCCCTTGGTGTCCATGGCCAGCAGCGGATCCCAGCGGCTGCCCCAGATCACTTTCAGCACGTTCCAGCCGGAACCACGGAAATCGCCTTCCAGTTCCTGGATGATCTTGCCATTGCCGCGTACCGGGCCGTCCAGACGCTGCAGGTTGCAGTTGATGACGAAGATCAGGTTGTCCAGGCCTTCGCGGGCAGCCATGGAGATGGCACCCAGGGATTCCGGTTCGTCCATCTCACCGTCGCCGCAGAAGCACCATACCTTGCGACCCGGCGTGCGGGCCAGGCCACGGCTTTCCAGATACTTGAGGAAACGTGCCTGATAAATGGCCATCAGCGGGCCAAGACCCATGGATACGGTGGGGAACTGCCAGAAGTCATCCATCAGCCACGGGTGCGGGTAGGAAGACAGGCCATCGCCGTCCACTTCCTGGCGGAAGCTGTCCAGCTGTGCTTCGGACAGGCGGCCTTCCAGGAAGGCACGGGAATACACGCCCGGGGCAATGTGGCCCTGGAAGTAGATCAGGTCACCGTCCTGCTCGTCGTTGGGAGCGCGCCAGAAGTGGTTGAAGCCCACGTCGTACAGGGTGGCGGAGGATTGGAAGCTGGCGATATGGCCGCCCAGTTCCAGGTTTTTCTTGCCAGCGCGCAGTACCAGTGCGGCGGCATTCCAGCGGTTGATGGAGCGGATGCGGTGCTCCATCTCGTGATTACCGGGGGATTTCTGTTCTTTACCTACCGGGATGGTGTTCTGGTACGCGGTGGTCGCGTCGAAGGGCAGGTAAGCGCCGCGGCGGCGGGTACGCTCAACCAGGTTTTCCAGCAGGAAATGCGCACGCTCGGAACCTTCGGTATCCAGAACCGACTCCAGCGCTTCAGTCCACTCCTGGGTTTCCAGGGGATCGATATCGTCAGGGAAGGTTGCAGCCATATCTCATCCTCACATCGGGGGTGACCGGGGCAGGGATCAAGTCCATGCCCACTTTATTGTGTTACCGGATCGAAAACGAAAAAACGAACCGGACTCGTTGGAGACAGATTATAAACGATCACTTTCGCAATAAAAATGTTCATTTATGAAAAGCTCTTCTGGTGTTGCGGAGTGTATAGTTTCAGGAGGCGACAACGGAATAGGCAATTAGGGTTATCACTCAATATTTGCTCCGTTTATCAGTATATTGCGCTGCATCATGTTGTTTTTTTGCGATACGGCGTCATGCAGTCGCCACTCCTGTTTACTTCCCCGAGTCCTTCTTTTCTTCTTTCAGCATTTTTTCAACTTCGCGCATGCGCGCTTCGATGGAAGAACGCAGATAGAAGTCATCGCCCTTGGCTTGCGCGGCAAACTGGAACTGCTCCAGAGCGGCCTCGTAGCGCCGCTCGAAGTAGAAGGCATTGCCCAGGGCCGCGTGATAGCGCTGGGCATCCTTGTCGGCAAACAGCTTGGCCTCGCTGCGATACAACGCGGCCAAGCGCGGATAGCGGCTTTGCAGCTGGCGCAGCAAAGCCAGTGCTGCCGTGCGGTTGCCGCTATCTATAAGGACATCCAGCTCGGCCAATTGCAAGGGCTGGCTGTCTTTGAACTGCGCCTGTCCACGGCGCAGACTGGCCAGGGCAGCACTCCAGTCTCCACCCTCGCGGGCGATGGCCGCATCCTGCCCGAATAGCATGGGATCAGCCGGCAAGCGGCTTTCCGCCTTGGCCAGTGCGCTGCGTGCGGCTGGCAACTGATGACTGGCCAGTTGCGCGCGCGACATCCCGTACCACGCGGCTCCCTCATTGAGATACTGGCCTTTTTCCAGCATGGTCTGGTAATAGCGCACCGCCTCGTCCGGCGACATGCTCATGACACGCAGTTTTTCCCGCACCAGCAGGTAGGCGGTGCTGTCCGCCTTCATTTTCACCGAATATTCCAGTGCGCGATTCTGCGCCTCGCTGATGCGCTGCGAAGTCACCGGATGGGTGCGCAGAAAGGCATAGGCGTTGTTGTCGCTGTAGCGGTTGGCCGCATCCAGCCGCTGGAAGAAGGCCGGCATGGCACGCACGTCGAAACCGCCCTGGGCCAGGTATTGCATGCCGACACGGTCGGCTTCGCGTTCGAAATCGCGCGAGAATGACAGCTGGTTGGATATCTGCAAGCCCAATCCGGCCGACAGGGTGCCAATGGAGGCCTGGCTACCGCCGGCACGCGACGCGAGTACCGCAGCCAGCACCGTCCCCAGCAGCAGCAAGGGGCTGGTGGCGTCGCTGGCGGCCTTCATGCGCGCGATATGGCGCTGGGTAACGTGGGCGGTTTCATGCCCCACCACCGAAGCCAGCTCGCCCTCGCTTTGGGTGCCGACCAGCAGGCCGCTATTGATGCCGACATAGCCGCCGGGCATGGCAAAGGCGTTGATCTGCTTGTCGTTGACGACAAAATAGGTGAGTTGCAGACCCGGCATGCGTACTGTGGCCGACAACCGGTGACCCAGGACATTGATGTAGTCGTTGACCTCGGCATCCTCCACCACATCGCCGGCATCGCGCATGGCACGCATGAAATCGCGCCCAATGCGGGCTTCGTCGGCCATCGACAAGGAAGCATCGGATATCTCGCCCAGATCAGGCAGGGAAGGCAGATCGGCATAGACAGCCAGCGGTTGCAGCAGGGTCATGGCCAGCAGGCTGGCCAGCAAGGTTTTTTTCATCTTTGTGTGAGCGGGCAGCTTCGATTTGGTTGCATGCCGGCCGATAAGGCGGCCAGCGCCGGAAACAGCCACAGCATAGCCCTCCCTCACCCAGCGGACTAGCGCCATGCGGCAGGATCATGCCAGGAGAATTGTTTAGATGTGATAATCCGGCAGGCCTGCCAGACTTTGCCAGGCCGCCTGTGCCGACAGATGCACCCGGCCGGCAAAGCGCTGCCCCAGTCCGCTGCGTTGCAGGATGTCCGCCACCGGACCCTTGATTTCGGCCAGATGCAGCACCACCCCGGCCTGCTGCAAGCGCTGGTCCAGATGCTCCAGCATCGACAAGGCCGTGGTATCCACCCGGTTGACCGCGCTCATCACCAGCACCAACTGTCGCAAGTGGGGCGTCTGCCCTGCCCTGTGCAGCAAGACCGTGCCAACTTGGCGGGCATTGCCGAAATATAGGCTCTCATCCACCCGCAGCAGCAGTACGCCCGGCAGGGTTTCCACGGCATAGCGCTGGCGGTTGCGAAAATGATGGGTGCCGGGTAGCCGCCCCAGCTCGGCAATATGCGGCCGGCTGCTGCGCCACAGCAGCGTAGCCAGCGACACCAGCACCCCGGCCATGATGCCGCTGTCCACACCCAGTAACAGCACCAGTGCAAAGGTCAGCAGCCAGGCCACGGCATCGGCACGCTCGGCCAGCCAGGCACGGCGCAGGCTGCCGACATCCAGCATGGCCAGCAGTGCAGCAATGATGGTGGCGGCCAGCACCGGCAAGGGCAGATTCTCCAGCGCGGAGGTTGCCAGACACATCACCAGCAGCATGCCGGCTGCTGTCAGCAAGGAGGCCAGCTGCGAATGGGCACCGGCATCGGCATTGACCACCGAACGGGTCAGCCCTCCCGTCACCGGGAAGCCGCCCACCAGCCCGGCTGCGATATTGCACAGACCCAGCGCCACCAGCTCGCGGTCGGGGTCGACGCTGTCCTGGCTGCGCGCGGCCAGTAGTTGCGCCACCGACAGGCTCTGCACATAGTTGATGAGGGCAATGAAGAAGGCCGGCAAGGCCAGATCAGCCAACTGTGCCAAGCCGATGGCGGGCAGAGCCAGCCGTGGCAGACCAGCCGGCACCGGACCGACCACCGGCACATGCTGCGCTGCCGGTACCAGCAGAATGCCGGCCAGCATGGCCAGTACCGGAGCGGTACGGACCAGCACTCGCGCAGTATCGGCCGACAGGCCCAGCCCTTGCAGCAGACTCGCCCCCCAACGGCGGGCCAGCAGCAGCCAGCCCAAGGCGAGCAGGCCCACCAGCAAGGCAGCCGGCTGCGCCCAGACTGGCTGATGCCACATGCCAAGCAGCCATTGCGGCAGGGAGTTGCCTGGATTGTGCAGGCCCGACAAGGGAGCCAGCTGCGACAAGATGATTAACAAGGCCGAAGCCGTGGTGAAGGCCGACAGTACCGGCTCGGACAACAAGTCGGCAATAAAGCCCAGGCGGGCCAGCCCCATGGCCAGCAGCATCAGGCCGGACAATAGCGCCAGCCAGACCGCCAGCACCAGATAGTCGGTCGCTCCGGCATCGGCAAAGCGCGACAAGGTGGCCGCAGTCAGTAGCGAGGTCAGCGCCATCGGCCCAACCGACTGCGCCGAGCTTTTGCCACTGAAGGCATACACCAGCAAGGGGGCCACGCTGGCGTACAAGCCGGCCTCGACCGGCAGACCGGCGAGCAAGGCATAAGCCAGACTCTGCGGCACCAGCAGCAGGGTTACCACTACGCCAGCGGTGATATCACCCGCCAGCCAGGCACGACGATAGCCGCTGAGCCAAGCCGGCAGCAGCTGGCTCAGGACAGGCATCGCGACAGCGGGCGGAACAACAGCATGCCCAGCAGCATGGCGGCGACAAACCACAAGCCATCCGGCAGCGCCATACCGGCCAGGACCAGGCCGGGACCGGGGCAGATGCCGGCCAGCCCCCAGCCAATGCCGAATAGCACGCTGCCCAGCACCAACCGCAGGGTCAGCCGGCTTTTGTCGGGCAACTGCATCGGCTCACCCAGCACAGAGTGGGTTTGGCCTTCGGCCCGGCGAAAGGCAAAAAACGCCACCGCAATGGCACCCGCCATCACCAGCGCCAGGCTGGGGTCCCAGCGGCCACTCACATCGAGAAAACCCAGTACCTTGGCCGGGTTGCTCATGCCGGACAACAGCAAACCCAGCCCGAACAACAGGCCGGCAATCAGTGCAGACAGTAACTTGGCCATGCTCAGCTCCACCCCAACAGATGACGCATCACAAATACGGTTAACCCGGCACTGCCCATGAAGCTGAGCGTCGCCAGCAAGGAGCGCGGCGACAGGCGCGACAGCCCGCACACACCGTGGCCACTGGTGCAACCGGCAGCCAGCCGTGTGCCAATACCCACCAGCACGCCGGCCAGCAATAGCAGCGGCAAGGGTGTGCTCAGCTGCGGCACCGGCAAGGGCCCGACCAAGCCGCGCCAGACCAGAGGAGCGGCCAGCAGGCCCAGCACGAAAGCCAGCCGCAGCGGCCAGTCGCCAGCCCGGTCCACCAGGCCGGCCAGCATGCCGCTGATGCCGGCAATACGGCCGTTCATCAACACCAGCCAGCTGGCGGCCAGCCCAATCAACAGGCCTCCAGCCAGCGAGGCGAACGGGGTAAAACTATCCCAGGCTATCTGCACGCTTTCTCCTCAATGTGGCGCGGAAGATTCATCACCCGCACCATCACCACAAAACACGCCATGCAGCGCCGATAGCATGATCATGGCCTCGGCGCTGGCGATGCTGTAATAAATCCATTTGCCTTCACGCCGCGTTGCCACCAGCCCCTCGTTGCGCAGCACACCCAGCTGCTGCGACAGGGTGGGTTGGCGGATGCCGGTGAGTTTTTCCAATTCGGAAACCGTCTTCTCGCCGTCCACCAGTTGGCATAGCAGCATCAGCCGGTCTTCGTTGGCCAGACTTTTCAGCAAGGCGGCAGCCCGGCTGGCGTTATCACGCAATATGCTCAAATCCATTGTCACCATCCCGACCACCGGCCCGGCCGGTGCGCACTGTGCCACCATGGCTGATACCGGCTTATTTTTATAATATACATTATAGTATAATGTTTCGCAGTGTGCGATAGTGCCATCCATGCAGGCCCATCGCCCTTCCCATTCTGTTGCGGAGTTCACCATGCTGCAGCCACAGCTCGCTTCCTTCTTCGACCCGGGGACCTCCACCATTTCCCACGTGGTGTACGACCAGCCGGGAGGCCACGCTGCCATCATCGACCCGGTGCTGGACTATGACGCCAAGTCCGGGCGCATCGCCAGCGATTCCGCCCGGCGTGTGCTGGATTTTATCCGGCAGCAGCGCCTGAGCGTGCAGTGGATTCTGGAAACCCACGCCCATGCCGATCATCTGTCGGCGGCTGCCTGGCTGCAACAGCAGGCCGGTGGCCGCATGGCGATTGGCCAGGGCATTGCCCAGGTCCAACAGCTGTTCAAGGGCATCTTCAATCTGGGTGACGACTTCGCCTGCGACGGCAGCCAGTTCGATCATCTGTTCACCGCGGGCGAGGTCTTCCACATCGGCCAGCTCACGGCCAGGGCCTTGTTCGTACCCGGTCACACGCCGGCCGACATGGCCTACCAGATCGGCGACATGGTATTTGTTGGCGACACCTTGTTCATGCCGGATGTCGGCAGTGCCCGTTGCGACTTTCCCGGCGGCGATGCCGCCATGCTCTATCAATCGGTGCAACAGCTGCTGGCGCTGCCGGATGACACCCGCCTGCTGATGTGTCACGACTATCCGCCACAGGCGCGGCCCATCGCCTGGCAAAGCACGGTGGCCGAGCAGAAACAGCACAATATCCACCTGCATGCCGGCATCAGCCAAAGCGAATTCGTGGCCTTGCGTCAGGCACGCGATGCCACGCTGGAAATGCCGCAGCTGATCCTGCCGGCCATCCAGGTGAACATCCGCGCCGGGCAGTTGCCAGCAGCGGAAAACAATGGCGTACGCTACCTGAAAATACCGCTGGATATGCTGTAGACTCAAACAAGTGTTTAAGCCACGGTCATCCGCATGAGTTGGTCTGCCCTTCCCGCCGCACCACATAGCCTGCTTGATAGCCAGGGCCAGCCACAGCATGGCCGCTACCAGGGCTGCATCACCCAGCACGACTGGCAAGCCCTGCCGCTGAGCCGCTGGCAACGGCTGCTGCGCCCGCTGCGTCACAAGCGCTGGCAATACCTGGCGCTGGCGCATGCCGATTACGTCATCGGGCTGGCCGTGGTGGATGTGGGCTGGACCGCCGCCGCTTTTGCCTATCTGTTTGACCGTCGCCAGGGAAAGATACTGGCTGATGTTGCCGCCGACAGTTTTCCCCTGCATGGCGCGCAGCTGGCTGATCAGCCGTTTGCCGACGCCAGCTTTGCCGGCAGGGGACTGACCGTGCGCTTCGAGCGTCAAGGCAGCCGCCTGGCGGTGGAAGTCAGCTCACCACAGTTGCGGCTGGCCGCCCACGTCGGCCTCGATCCGATGCCACCGGTGCTGGCGGCCATCGGCCCGGCCAACTGGCTGGCCCATTCCACCCACAAATCCACCGCACTGGCGGTCAGCGGCTTTGCCGATTGCCAGGGACAGCGCTTTTCGCTGGATGGTGCCGTCGCCAGCCTGGATTACTCCAATGGCCTGCTGGCGCGCCGCACCGACTGGCGCTGGGCCAGCGCCCACAACAGCGCGCTGGGCTTCAATCTGCAGCAGGGTTATATGGGGGAAGCAGAAAATGCCTGCTGGCTGCAGGGCAAGTTGTATCCGCTGTCGGCAGTGGAGTTCACATTCAATCCGCAACAGCCGCTACAAGCCTGGCAACTGCGCAGCAGCGACGGTTTGCTGGAGCTGCAGTTCACCCCGGAAGGCATGCGGGCAAAAAATCAGAACCTTCTGATCGCCAGTAGCCGTTATATTCAAGCTATAGGCCGTTTCGACGGCTATCTGACCGATCCGCTCAGCGGTACGCGCCATGTGGTGCAGGCGCTGACAGGCGTCACCGAAGACCATTACGCACGTTGGTAACACCATGACTATCATTATCCGGCCGGCGAACTACCAGGACGTACCGGCCCTGACCGCACTCACTGCCGAGATGGGCTACCCCTCCGGGGTGGAAGCCCTGGGCAACCGGCTGACCATGCTGCTGGGCAGCCCCGATCTGCACCAGCTGTGGGTAGCGGAAATCGAAGGCGAAGTGGCCGGCTGGCTGCATGCTTTCTGGCGGCCGCTGCTGGAAGCGCCGGCGGCAGTGGAAATCGGCGGGCTGGCCGTGGGGCTGCGCTGGCGACGCCGCGGAGCCGGCCGCGCCCTGGTGCATGTGGCCGAACGCTGGGCACTGACCAAGGGTGCCACCACCGTCACGCTGCGTTCCACCATCCACCGCGAAGAAGCACCGGACTTCTACCAGAATCAGGGCTACCAGCTGAGCAATGTCCAGAAAACCTTCCGCAAGCAACTGGACGACAACAGCTAATACACCACCTGCGCACACCCCACCTTGCCGGCTGTTTCCTGACGCCTTTTCCCCTGCACTAGCGGGAAAAACCCTTTGCGAATCAGGACAAGCCGGCCGGATGCCGCAGGGCAACAAAGTTGGCTTTCCCACCTGAATCTGGTCTACCATAGCCCCGCTGTCGAGCCGGGTGCCATGGCGAAATACCCCCTCTTCGTCACTGACTAGTGTTAGCATGGCGCCCCGATTAGAGCACTCAATCTAACCTCAGCCAGGAGATTACGCGCATGGGTGTGCTGAATACCATTCTCGAGCACAATCGGAGCTTCGTCGAAAACCGCGAGTACGAACAATTCAAAACCGACAAGTTTCCCGATAAAGGCCTGGCCGTCCTCGCCTGCATGGATGCCCGTCTGGTAGAGCTGTTGCCCAAGGCCATGGGTCTGAAAAACGGTGATGCCAAGCTGATCAAGAACGCCGGCGCGCTGATCACCCACCCCTGGGGTTCGGTCATGCGCTCGCTGATTGTGGCGGTCTACGAACTGCGCGCTGAGGAAATCTGCGTGGTGGCCCACCGCGATTGCGGCATGCGCGCCATTGATCCCAACAAGATCCTGACCCACGCCACCGAACGCGGCATCAGCGAAGACACCATCCACACCCTGCGCAATGCCGGCATTGATCTGGACAACTGGCTCAAGGGCTTTGACAACGTGTCCGACAGCGTGCGCCACAGCGTGCAGACCGTCCGCAATCACCCGCTGATGCCCAAGGATATTCCCATCCACGGCATGGTGATTCATCCGTCCACCGGCCGGCTGGAACTGATCATCGACGGTTACACCGGCAAGCCACCCGTACAGGAATGACGCAAGCGGCTGCGCTGGGACTGTTTGGCGGCACTTTCGATCCCATCCACGCCGCCCACCTGCGCATGGCGCAGGCTTTTCGTCATGAACTGCAATTGGCCGAGGTGCGGCTGATCCCCGCCGGCCAGCCCTACCACCGCCAGCACGGTCCCCATGCCAGCCCGCAACAAAGGCTGGAGATGGCACGGTTGGCCATTGCCGGCCTGCCCGGCCTCACGGTCGATCCGCGAGAAGTGCTGCGCGACAAGCCCGCCTATACCATCGACACCCTGCAGGAAATCCGCGCCGAAATCGGCCCCGCACCAGCGCTGTGGTGGCTGATCGGTGGCGACTCGCTGGCCACCCTGCATACCTGGCGGCGCTGGGAGCAATTGTTCGAGCTGGCCAACATCGCCGTGGCACTGCGCCCCGGCTTCGATGCCGCCCACCTTCCTGCCGTGGTGCGCACACAATGGCAGGCGCGCCAAGTCACTGATTTTTCAAATGGCGCGCCTTCCGGTACAATGCGCCCCCTGGCCCTGCCACCGCTGGATGTCTCGGCCACCGAGATACGCCACCGCCTGCAGACCGGAGCCAGCGTCGAGCCTCTGCTCTGCGCGCCGGTACTGGATTATATTCGCCAGCACCGGCTATATCTCTGAAGCAAGAAGCCGTTCCACGCCTGCCCGCTGCGCCGGCAGCGCAGAACGGTTTTCCAGTGCCGGCGCTTGTATTGCCGGCCGGGCCGCCCGCCCCTGCTTGCGGCCCCTGCCCGTTTTTGCCGCACGTTGCGGTAAACGATCTTTACCAGATACCTCTGGCCGCCATGCTGCCGCCACGTATCGCCACCGACATCAAAGGACATCATGGAAGTTCAAGACATTGCCAAACTGGCACTGACCGCTCTGGAAGACATCAAGGGCAAAGACATCATCGAAATGGACACTTCCGCGCTGACATCGCTGTTTCAGCGCATGATCGTGGCCACCGGCGACTCCAATCGCCAGGTCAAGGCTCTGGCCAACAACGTGGCCGTGACCCTGAAGGAAGCCGGCGTTGATCTGGTTGGCACCGAAGGCCACGAAAGCGGCGAATGGGTACTGGTCGACGCCGGTGACGTGGTCGTCCACGTCATGCTGCCGGCCGTACGCGACTACTACGACCTGGAACAACTGTGGGGCGGCCAGAAGCCGAGCTTTACCCCGGTTGGCGGTCGTCCGTGGCAAGCCAATACCTGATACGCCATCCAGGCCGCATCAGGCGCGGCAGACGCGCGGCACCCGCCCCGTCTGCCGCCCTCCTCCCGCTTTTCCCATCGCTGGCGCCAGCATGCGCCTGCGCCGTACTCCGCGCTGAAGCATTGCCATGAAAATCACCATTCTTGCCGTCGGCACCAAGATGCCGCGCTGGGTCGACGAAGCCTATAACGACTACGCCAAACGCTTTGGCCGCGACATCAGTCTGGAACTCAAAGAGATCAAACCGGAAAAACGCGGCGGTGGCGTCACGGCAGAAAAAGGCATTGCCGCCGAACACGACAGGCTGATGACCGCCATTCCAGCCCGCTGCAAGCTGGTGGTGATGGATGAACGTGGCCAGAACTGGACTTCGGTGCGCCTGGCCGCCGGCTTGAAAGAATGGATGGCCGGTGGCGATGATGTGTGCTTCATCATTGGCGGGGCCGACGGCCTGTCTGCCGAACTCAAGCAGCGCGCCGACGTGCTGTTGCAATTATCCGCCATGACCCTGCCACACGGCATGGTGCGGGTGATGCTGGGCGAGCAGATCTACCGCGCCTACTCCATCCTCAACAACCACCCCTACCACCGCGAATAAGACCCGATAACAAAACCCCCGCTCCGGCGTTGCACCACCCTGGCCCGGGTTCTCTACGAGGTTCTGTTAGCGGTTCCAAGTCCCTTATCTGCTGCACTCAGCTAAGCGGCAACACCACAAACTCCCCCTCCAGCCGACCAGCCTGCTGCCCGGCACACTCCACGTTCACCACCAGCGTCAGCCGTGCCATGCGCCCTTTTGACAAGGCTGCCGCCATGCGCTGCCAGGCTGCCTCATTCACCGGCAGGGTGCGGGCGGTAAATGCCCCGTGCATGGCTTTCTGGTAATCCATCTGGCTGCGCCGCACCATCACCTGGCCGCGCAGCCCCAGCGCCTGCAATGTGCGGTACACCAGCAACCAGCCGGCCAGCGTCGCCACGGCCGCCGCACTGCCACCAAACACCGTGGCGCAATGATTGATATTCGGTTCCAGCGGCGCTTCCAGCTCCACCCGACCCTCTTCGGCCGCCACCACCCTGACCGCCATCGCCTGCGCCAGCGGGATGGCCTGATACAGATACTGCTCGATTTGCTGCTTGTCCTTCACGGCAATTCCTTTCCTGCAAACAAGCCCCAGCATGCCACAGCCAGCCAGCGACGGCAGTAGTGGCTGCGACAAGATGTCGCAGGGCCCGCGCATGGATTTCCCTTACAATCCGCCGCACACTATCTTTCTCAGCCATGCCAGACATCATGAAAACACTCGCTGCCCTCACCCTGCTGTTGTCCACCGCGGCCCAAGCTCACGTCACCCTGGAAACCCCCACAGCCGCCAGCGGCAGCTATTACAAGGCTGTGCTGAAAGTAGGCCATGGCTGCGATGGCAGCCCCACCACCGGGATCAGCGTGGAGCTGCCGGCAGGCGCGCAGCTGGCCCGCCCCATGCCCAAGGCCGGCTGGCAGGTTCAAGTCAGCAAGAGCGCGGTAAAGCCCTTTGACAACTACGGCACCCTGGTCAAGGAAGATGTCAGCCGCATCAGCTGGAGTGGCGGCAGCCTGCCGGCGGACTTTTACGACGAGTTCACCTTCCAGACCCGCATTGCCGCCAAGCCGGGCAAGCTGTTTTTCAAGGTGACACAGCAATGCGCCCAGGGCAGCACCAGCTGGGTAGAGATTCCGGCTGATGGCCAGGATGCACACAGTCTGAAATCCCCCGCCGCCGTGTTGCAGGTGACCGAACCGGGCGAAGCACACCACCACTAAGCCCCGGCTTTCCGCAGGCCACAAAATGAAAACCCCCTTGCAGCATGCTGTTGCAAGGGGGTTGTGCTGTCTGATCCGCGCAGGCTCTGGAGCCACGAACAAAAGCGCGTAGCAGCGGCAGTGTGGTGAGCCGGTCTTACTGACGGATCAGGTAGTCAAACGCCGACAGGCTGGCTTTGGCACCCTCGCCCATGGCGATGATGATCTGCTTGTACGGTGCGGTGGTGGCATCGCCAGCGGCAAACACACCCTCGGCCGAAGTCTGGCCCTTGGCATCCACCTCGATTTCACCACGCGGCGACAGGGCGATGCTGCCTTGCAGCCAGTCGGTATTCGGCAGCAGGCCGATCTGCACAAAAATGCCTTCCAGCGCCACATGGTGGTTTTCACCGGTGATCCGCTCCTGATAGCGCAGGCCATTTACCTTTTGGCCATCGCCGGTCACCTCGGTGGTCTGGGCATTGGTGATGACGCGCACATTGGGCAGGCTGTGCAGCTTCTTCTGCAATACCGCATCGGCACGCAGGCTGTCACCAAACTCCAGCAGGGTAACGTGGCTAACAATGCCGGCCAGGTCAATGGCGGCTTCCACGCCGGAATTACCGCCGCCAATCACCGCCACGCGCTTGCCCTTGAACAGCGGGCCATCGCAATGCGGGCAGTAGGCCACGCCCTTGGCGCGGTATTCGGCTTCACCCGGCACATTCATTTCGCGCCAGCGCGCCCCGGTGGCGATGATCACCGCCTTGCTTTTCAGTACCGCGCCGCTTGCCAGCGTCAGCTCGGCCAGCTGGCCGTTTTGTGCCGGCTTGAGGGCAGCAGCGCGTTGCAGGTTCATCACGTCCACATCATAGGATTTGACGTGTTGTTCCAGCGCCATCGCCAGCTTCGGCCCTTCGGTTTCCTGCACCGAGATGAAGTTTTCAATCGCCAGCGTATCCAGCACCTGACCGCCGAAGCGTTCGGCCACCACACCGGTACGAATGCCTTTGCGAGCGGCATAAATGGCGGCAGCAGCACCAGCGGGACCACCGCCGACGATCAGCACGTCGAATGCTTCCTTGGCAGCCATCTTTTCGGCTTCATGCGCCACGGCACCGGTATCCAGTTTGGCAATGATTTCTTCCAGGCCCATGCGGCCGCTGCCAAACTGTTCGCCATTCAGATAAATAGCCGGTACGCCCATGATCTGACGGTCGGTGACTTCCTGCTGGAACACGCCGCCATCGATCATCACGCTACGTACATTGGGATTGAGCACCGCCATCAGGTTGACGGCTTGTACCACGTCCGGGCAGTTGTGGCAGCTGAGCGAGACAAACACTTCAAACTGGTAGCTGCCTTGCAGGCCGCGAATCTGCGCGATGGTGTCTTCGTCTACCTTGGGCGGATGGCCGCCGGTTTGCAACAAAGCCAGCACCAGCGAGGTGAATTCGTGGCCCATGGGAATGCCGGCAAATTCGATACGGCCAGCCTCGCCGGGGCGGGCAATGGCAAAGGACGGGCGGCGCGCGGCCTGGCCATCGCTGCGCAGTGTCACCTTGGGCGACAGGCTGGCGATGTCCTGCAACAGGCCAAACATTTCCTGCGCCTTGGCGCTGTCATCCAGGCTGGCGACCAGTTCGATGGGCTGCTGCAGTTTTTCCAGGTAAGCGGTCAGTTGGGTCTTGATGGTGGTGTCGAGCATGGGAAGTCCTCAGGCAATTGCACTGGCAAGCTTGTGGCTGCCAACAGCTTGCCGCTGCAATCGGGTGATGGGGAGAAGAGGCGGCCAGGGAGTGGCCGCCCCATTGGGCCGCAGCGCAGGCCTGCGCTGCAGCACCAGGGTGTGGCTTAGATCTTGCCAACCAGATCCAGCGAAGGCGCCAGCGTAGCTTCGCCTTCTTTCCACTTGGCCGGGCACACTTCACCCGGGTGGCTGGCTACGTACTGGGCAGCCTTCACCTTGCGCAGCAGTTCGCTGGCGTCACGGCCGATACCACCGGCGTTGATTTCGATGATCTGGATCTTGCCTTGCGGGTCGATCACGAAGGTGCCGCGCTCGGCGAGGCCAGCTTCTTCGATCATCACGCCGAAGTTGCGGCTGATGATGCCGGTCGGGTCGCCAATCATCGGGTAGTTGATCTTGCCGATGGTTTCCGAGCTGTCGTGCCAGGCTTTGTGGGTGAAGTGGGTGTCGGTAGATACCGAGTAGATTTCCACGCCCAGCTTGGAGAATTCGGCGTAGTTGTCAGCCAGGTCACCCAGTTCGGTCGGGCAGACAAAGGTGAAGTCAGCCGGGTAGAAGAACACAACCGACCACTTGCCTTTCAGGTCGGCGTCGCTGACGTCGATGAATTTGCCATTGTGAAAAGCGCTAGCCTTGAACGGTTTTACTTCGGTATTGATCAGCGATACGGACATGTTTTTCTCCAGTCGGTGAAATAAGAAAATGCAGTGTTTGGCTGCGTTTGCATTCGATGTACGCATCTTAGGCAGTCCGTATCAATTGATCCACTTGATTGTTTAAATGTTAAAAATAGAATTTTCCTATCATGATTCGGAATGCAGCTAGCCAGCCATCAGGGAGGGCTGGCACGGCCCCTTCGGCTAACGCCAGCACAGCACTGTGGTCTGCTTGCCACAGTAAAATAAGAAAAGCCGCCAAAAAAGGCGGCTTTTTCCATCGCTCAACTCAGTTTATTCAGCTTTTGTTAAAAAAGCCCTGCAGCATGCCCAGACCCTGCGACAGCAAATCCCCACCCTGCGGCAACTGGCCATCCGGCGTCAGCTTGTCCACCGCCTGTGGCAGGTAATCAGCCAGCCCCTGACTGAGCTGTTGCGGGTCCAGCCCGAACTTGCCCGCCAGCACCGTCACCTGCTCATTGCCCAGTACCTGCTGGATCTGCTCGGCCGACACCGGCAGGTTGCCACCAGTCCCCACCCAGGACGACACCAGCTCGCTCATGCCGCCACTATTGAACTTCTCCACCAGGCCAGACAGGCCGCCCTGCTGCTGCATCAGTTCGGTGACCGCACCAGCCACGCCACCACCTTCGCCGCCCAGCAAACCACCCAGTTGATCAAACAGGCTCATGCTTAGTCCTTTCGCTTTAAAATGTCTTCAGAAAACTTTACTTGCAAAATAGCATAGAAAAATCAGTACAATAGCGCATTAAACCGAAACCCATGCGGGCTGCTCTTCATCAAAATGCGATTCATCACCGTTTTCCTGGCCTGGCTGGCCTGCTTTGCAAGCAGCAGCGTACACGCCGATCTTTATGGTTTTGTGGACGAACAGGGTCAGGTTCACCTTGCCAACCGCCAACTGGACGAGCGCTATCAGCTCTACCAGAAAAGCCTGCAGCCCGGCGTCAGCAGCAATGCGGCACTGGATGACGCCACCACCCCCGGCCTGGGTGCCACCCTGAGCAGCGACAACCGCTTGCCTGCTCCAGCAGCAGCACGTGCGGATGGGATCAAAAGCGTGAATGCCCCGGCGTACAACACCAAGCTGGCATCCCAGTACAAGCATCTGATCGACCAGACTGCGCGTGAATTCAAGCTGGATGCCAATCTGCTGCATTCCATCGTCACCGTCGAATCCGGCTACAACCCGCAAGCACTGTCACCCAAGGGGGCCGTGGGCCTGATGCAGGTGATTCCGGCTACTGGCGAGCGCTTTGGCGTGACCGAATTGAGCGACCCCAGGCAAAACCTGCGAGCCGGGGCGCGTTATCTGCGTTTTTTATTAGCCCAGTTCAACAACGATCTGCCGCTGGCCATCGCCGCCTACAATGCGGGCGAAGGGGCAGTGCAGAAGTACCGCAACACCATTCCGCCGTATGAAGAAACCCGCGACTATGTCGCCAAGGTGCTGGCTTCTTACGAGAAACGCGGCGGCCTTGCCTATCAGAGCAGTCTGCGCAACAGCGCCGGCAAGACCCGTGTCCGGGCCGTCATCCTGCCTGCGGCCCTGTCTGGTACAACAGCCTCTGCATTGTAAAAGTACAGCTTCATGGCATGACAAAGGCCTTCCAGTGAAGGCCTTTTTGCATGGTTTGAATTGATCAGCGCCGCAACTGCGCCATCACAGCTGGATGCCCAGGATCTCGCCCAGCGGCTCGGCCAGATCGCGATAGTGTGCGCGATGGTCGAATACCCCCAGCAAGCCCGGATAGGCATCCGGCGCATGCAGAATCTGGTTGGCCTTGCGCGAGGACAGCTTGTGTATGCGCAAGATGCGGCCATCCCAATGCACCAGGCGTGCTTCTTCTGCCGTCAGTAACACCTCTAAGGCCTGGTGGATGATCTCCACCAACACGACTTTGCTGCGGGTTCTGCTTTCGCCCACAGGTGTAGCACTTCTGACTCCCTCGTCTTGCATAGCGTCTTTTTCTAAAACTATTATTGTTTAAAATGAATTAACTTCTCCTTAATCATAGGGCAGGTCTTTTGCAATCTCAATACTTGATTAAAAGAAATTTAAATAACAGCCACATAAATTCTGGTTCAATTTAAAAAAAAATGGCCAGCATAGGCTGACCATTTAAAATTACTGTGTTTTTTCTGCATCATGTCGCCAACAGCAAGGCCAGGCCACGCAGGGAATGCCAGGGGTCGCCGGCCGCCACGCCTTTGATCTGCTGATCAATACGGGCGCACTCCGACAAGGCCGTCATCAACTTGCGCGGGCCGATACGGCGCAGGGCCGGCTCGGCCAGCCGCTGTTTGTCACCCCACAGGCGCAATTCACGCGCCAGATCGCGCAACTGCCGTCCATCCTTCAGCCCCTGCCGCAAGCGCAGCAGCATGCGTACATCTTCGGTGAAAGACCACAACACCAGCACCGGCGATTCGCCTTCTGCCAACAGGCCTTCCAGCATGCGTTGCACGCGGGCGGCATCGCCGGACAGCCAGGATTCGGACAGATGGAACACATCGAAGCGCGCCACATTGGCCACGGCCTCGCGCAACTGCTCCAGCGTCAACTCGCCGGCCGGGTAAAGCAAGGCCAGCTTGTCCACTTCCTGACGGGCCGCCAGCAGATTACCTTCCACCCGGTCGGCAAAAAAAGTCAGCGCCTCACCCGACAGTTGCTGGTGCTGGCGTTTCATGCGGCGGGCAATCCAGCCGCCCAGCTCGTGCCGTCCCACCGGTTTGGCTTCCACCACCACCGCGGCTTTTTCCAGCGCGAGATACCACTTGGATTGCAGCTGCGCTTTTTCCAGCCGTGGCAGGGTCAGCAGGGTGATGGTGTCTTGCGGCGGGTTGGCCGCCAGCTGTTGCAGGGCTTCCGCACCTTCATTGCCCGGCTTGCCGCCAGGGATGCGGAGCTCCAGCAGCTTGAGCGAGGCAAACAGCGAGACGCTGCTCATGGCATCGCGCAGTTGCGACCAGTCGAAACCCGCTTCCACCGTCAGCACTTCGCGCTCCTGATAGCCTTGCGCACGGGCATGCGTGCGCAGGCTGTCGGCCGCTTCCAGCGCCAGCAGCGCCTCTTCACCATGAATCAGGTAGAGCGGCGCCAGCCCCTTGGCCAGCACCGTCTCCAGCGCATCAGGGCTTAGGCTGGGCATTGGCAGGCTTCAGGCTTTGCGGGCCAGTCGTGCCCATGGCGGTCGGGCGCTTGACATAGGCCAGCCGGCGGGCGATCTGCTCGGCCGCATCGCGGCGGATATCAGTCCACAGCAGATTTTCTTCCTGCTCCTTGCCCAGCACATCGCTATCCGAATAATTCATGTAACGGCGCACCGACACCTGCATGTCCGGCTCGATGGGCGAACCACCAATCACCGTGCGGACCGTGGCGCTATAGCTCAGCAAGTACTCGTTGACCTTGCCGCCGCTATTGATGGTCGACACTTCCTTGGACTGGCGTTCACTCAGCACGCTGACCACGGCCTCGGCCTGTTTGGGCGAGGACAACATCACCACTTTGTCATTACGCAACAGGGTTTCCCGCAGCAAGGGGCCCAGTTGGCCACTGCCCTCTTCCACATAAACGCTGCTGAAGGGCAGCGGGCGGCTGCTGCCACCCATGCCCTTGAGATGAAAACCGCAGGCGCTGAGCAAGAGTACGGCGCCAGTGAGCACCAGCCAGTGCAGGGTTCGGGTCATTCCTGTTTCTCCGTAAGGAAAAGCCGGATCAGCCCATCCCCTGTTGTGGGGAATCTGGTCCGAGCCGGCCCGGGTTTGTTGGCGGCCCCGGCATGATCCGGGGCCGGTTTGCCATTACACGACGATATTCACCAGTCGGCCCGGCACCACGATGATCTTCTTGGCCGGTTTGCCTTCCATGAACTTCTGCACGTTTTCATGTGCAAGGGCGGCGGCCTCGATGACATCCTTGGCTGCATCGGCGGCCACGGTGATGCTGCCACGCAGCTTGCCGGCCACCTGCACCATCATTTCGATTTCGCTCTTCACCAGCGCGGCCTCGTCCACTTGAGGCCAGGCTTGTGCCAATAGCTCGCTGCCCGGACGCAGCACCGCCCAGATGGCATCGGTGATGTGCGGCACGATGGGCGACAGCAGCAAGGTGACGCTTTCCAGTACTTCTTGCGCCACGGCACGGCCGGCGGCATCGCTGCGGTCGGTCTTGTCATAGGTGTTCAGCAGCTCCATCACCGCGGCGATGGCGGTGTTGAACTGCTGGCGACGGCCATAGTCATCCGCCACTTTCTGGATGGTGCTGTGCAGCTTGAAGCGCAATTCCTTCTGGCTGGCGTTCAGCTCGCCACCTACATAGGCGGTTACCACGCCGGCATCGGCATGTTCCTTGGCCAGTTTCCACAAACGCTTGAGGAAGCGGAAAGCGCCCTCGACACCGGCATCCGACCATTCCAGGCTCTGCTCCGGCGGCGCGGCAAACATCATGAACAGGCGCGCGGTATCGGCACCATATTTCTCGATGAATTCCTGCGGGTCCACGCCATTGTTCTTGGACTTGGACATCTTCTCGATGCCACCCACCACCACCGGCAGGCCGTCCACACGATGGGTTGCGCCGGTGATCTTGCCCTTGCCGTCGCGCTCCAGCACCACGTCTTGCGGAGCGATCCAGTCCTTGCTGCCGTTGGGCAGGTCGCGATAGAAGGTTTCGCAGATCACCATGCCCTGGGTCAGCAGGCTCTTGAACGGTTCGTCGCTGGAGACCAGGCCTTCGTCGCGCATCAGCTTGTGGAAGAAACGGGCGTACAGCAGGTGCAGGATGGCGTGTTCGATGCCACCTACGTACTGGTCAACCTGCAGCCAGTAGTCGGCAGCGGCCTTGTCCAGCATGGCGGTTTCACACTTGGGCGAGGCGTAGCGGGCGTAGTACCAGCTGGACTCGACAAAGGTGTCCATGGTGTCGGTTTCGCGCTTGGCGGCACCGCCACACTTGGGGCAGCTGGTTTCGTAGAATTCCGGCATCTTGGCCAAAGGCGAGCCGGCACCATCCGGAATCACGTTTTCCGGCAGCACCACCGGCAGGTCTTTTTCCGGCACCGGCACATCGCCGCAAGTCGGGCAATGGATGATGGGGATGGGGCAGCCCCAGTAGCGCTGACGGGAGATCCCCCAGTCGCGCAGGCGGTACTGGGTTTTCTTCTGGCCGGCCGTTTTGGCTTCCAGATCGCCGACGATGGCGTCAAATGCGGCAGCAAAGCCCAGACCATCGTATTTGCCGCTGTTGACGGTGCGTACGCTGTCATCCTTGGCGGCATACCAGTCTTGCCATGTGGCAGCGTCGAAATCGTTGTCGCCGATCACCTTGGCATACACTTGCAGCAGCGGCAGGCTGTATTTGTTGGCGAATTCGAAATCGCGCTCGTCATGCGCCGGCACGGCCATCACTGCACCTTCGCCGTAACCCCACAGCACGTAGTTGGCTACCCACACCGGCAGCTTGGCCCCGGTCAGCGGATGCACCACGAACAGGCCGGTGTCCATGCCCTTCTTTTCCATCTTGGCCACGTCGGCCTCGGCCACGGAACCTGCCTTGCATTCGGCGATGAAGGCCTGCAGTGCCGGATTATTGGCAGCCGCCTGGGTAGCCAGCGGGTGTTCCGCCGCTACCGCCACATAAGTGGCCCCCATCAGGGTATCCGGGCGGGTGGTGTACACCTTCATGATCCCGGCATGGCCGATACTGGCCTCATCGTAGGCAAACACCACGTCAGAACCGTGGCTCTTGCCAATCCAGTTCTTCTGCATGGTCTTGACCTGTTCCGGCCAGCCATCCAGCGTATCCAGGCTGGTGAGCAGTTCGTCGGCGTACTTGGTGATGGCGAAGTAGTACATGGGGATTTCGCGCTTTTCCACCACGGCACCGGAGCGCCAGCCGCGGCCATCCACCACTTGCTCGTTGGCCAGCACGGTCTGGTCCACCGGGTCCCAGTTGACCACGCCGTTTTTCTTGTAGATCACGCCTTTTTCAAACAGGCGGGTAAACAGCCACTGCTCCCAGCGGTAGTAGTCGGGCTTGCAGGTGGCCAGCTCGCGCTCCCAGTCCAGGGCAAAGCCCAGGCTGTCCAGCTGGGTTTTCATGTATTCGATGTTGGCATAGGTCCAGGCGGCCGGTGCGCCACCGTTTTTCATGGCGGCGTTTTCGGCCGGCAGGCCAAAGGCATCCCAGCCCATCGGTTGCAGCACATTGAAACCCTGCAGGCGCTTGAAGCGGGCCAGCACGTCGGTAATGGTGTAGTTACGCACATGGCCCATGTGCAGCTTGCCGGACGGGTAGGGGAACATCGACAAGGCGTAGTACTTGGGACGGCTGGCGTCTTCCACGGCCTTGAAGGCGGCGGTGCGGTGCCATTTCTGTTGCGCGGCGGCTTCGACTTCGCGCGGGCTATAGATTTCTTGCATGGTGATCTTTGTCTGGAATGGCTTGAAAACAAAAGGGCGGACTGCCCAAGTCCCCGCCTGGCAGGGCAGCTTGGGCAGTCCGTCACAAATTCAATCGGCCCATTATAGCGGCCAGAGGGCCCTGCCGATAAGAGCCGCACAAAAACAAACGCTTGCCATCAGCCGCCACGGCATCAGGGGCAGGGACGGCGGGTCCAGCCTGACGCAGCCCGATAGCAGGAAAAATCTTCATGAATCGCGTCAATCTCCCAGCGGCCGTCGCGGTGGAGTAGCTGCAATTGCTGCCGTACCGCCTTGACACTGTCGTCTTGCAAACCATCGCGAATCAGGGTGATGTCGGCCCGCTTGAAGTCTGGAGCCGGGCTGTGCTGTATCAGCCGGAAATGCGGATAGTCGATTTGCCCCTCCTGACCCAGCCGCTGCCGGACAAAACGCAGGGCCAATTCAGCTGGCAATTCGCCCGGCTGGCCAACAAAGGGAAGCCGCCCTTCGTCGGTATAGGCCCATGCCACTGGAGTGATGAACAGGCTGCACAACAGCAGCAACAAGCGCAAAGAGGTTTTCATCTATTTACAGACTGCCACATGGACAGCCGGTTCAGCTCAGGCGCAGTTTGAAGGTTTCCAGCGCCTGCATCAGCAGCTGGAGAATGCCCCCCTCCCACAGCGAGTGGCCAGCCATTTCCACCAGGTGGAAATCAGCCTCTGGCCAGTGCTGTGCCAGTTCACTGGCGGTGACTGGCGGGCACACCACGTCGTAGCGGCCCTGCACGATGACCGCCGGGATATGGCGAATGCGCTCGATCTGCTGCAGCAACTGTGCCTCGGGCAGGAAAATGCGATGTACGAAGTAATGCGCTTCCAGCCGCGCCAGCGACAGCGCCACATATTCGCTGCTGGCGCGCTCGATGGCGTCGGCATTCTGGCGGAGGGCGACGCAGGCTCCTTCGTAACGACCCCAGGCACGGCAGGCCGGCAGGTGCACTTGCGGATCGGGGTCGGTCAGCCGGCGGTAATAGGCCTGCAGCAAATCGTCGCGCTCAGCCACGGGAATCGGCGCGACAAAGCGTTGCCATTCCTCGGGGTAGAACTGGCGCATGCCATGCATGAACCAGTCGATTTCGCTTTGTCTGCCCAGAAAAATACCACGCAGGACCAAGCCCTGTACCCGCTGCGGATGCGCCTGGGCATAGGCCAGTGCCAGCGTGCTACCCCAGGATCCGCCAAACACCAGCCAGCGCGCGATGCCCAGATGCTCGCGCAGGCGTTCGATGTCGGCGACCAGGTGCTGGGTGGTGTTGTCGCGCAGTTCGCCACGCGGCACCGAACGGCCACTGCCGCGCTGATCAAACAAGACCGCGCGATAAAACCAGGGGTCGAACAGCTGCCGGCTCATCGGCGCACAACCATCGCCCGGCCCGCCATGCAGATACAGCACCGGCTGACCATCCTGCCGGCCACATTGTTCCCAGTACATCTGGTGCAGACCATCCAGCGGCAACATGCCGCTGGCGTAGGGCGTAATCGGGGGATAGAGCATCAGCGTCCTTGTCGGGTTGGCATGGGGACAGGCCCTGTTAGCAGGGCAGGATTCAGCACAACTGGCTGGTGATGTAGTCCCACTCCAGCGGGCTGACCGGGGTAATCGACAGCCGATTGCCGCGCTTGAGTACCTGCATCTGCTCCAGCGGTGGATGCTGGCGCAACAAGGCAGGCGTCAGCAGCGGAGTCTTGCGCACAAAGCGCACATCCACACACTGCCAGCGCGCGGCATCCGGCACGGACTTGGCATCGAAATAGGGACTGGCCGGATCAAACTGGCTGGAGTCGGCATGGGCAGTACTGGCCACCACAGCCAGGCCAGCGATACCTGGCTCGGCACAGCTGGAATGCCAGAACAGCACGCCATCACCCGGCTGCATGTCATCGCGCATGAAATTGCGCGCCTGATAATTACGCACCCCGGTCCACTCGAAAGCCCGCTGCGGCGCAGCCATCAGGTCATCAATGGACGTTTCGTCCGGCTCGGATTTCATCAGCCAATAGCGCATGGGAAATGTCTGTTAATCAATGGGAGGTTAACTTAACAATTTACGCCATCTTACAACTGTCGGGCTGGATTATGCTGAGTTCAGGATAAACATCAGGGCCAAGCAGCCCTTGCAACCAGGAGAAACATCATGAAAAGCCTGCTGATCGGCGTCTTGCTCGCCAGCGCTCTGAGCGCCTGTGTCGTCGTCCCGCCACGCGTTGCCTACCGTGGACCTGAGTTCCGGCCAGTGGAGGTGGTTCCGGTCTACGTGCCGGCAGAGCGCCATCACCACTGGGACCGTCGAGACTAACCCTCGCCCTGTGCGTTAAGTAGCACTGCGGTTTGGTGCAAAGCGGTGCAGACCCGACTCAGTCAGCAGATAGTCCAGCTGCACATCCCACGCTTCGCGCGGTACGGCAGCCACACGCTGGCAATCGTAGGCCACGCCGACCAGCAGGGGCTTGCCGTAGCGGGGGTGGCGGTGGCGAAAGGCCAGACTGCTGTCATAGAAGCCCCCGCCCTGCCCCATGCGATAGCCTTGCTCGTCGACAGCCAGCAAGGGCAGCAACAGCACATCCAGCCGCTCTGCCCGCAGGCAGGGGCCATCAAATTCCACGATGCCGTAGCGCGGATGGCGATACCAGCGGCCTGCCGCATTCAGCCGGGAGAACCACATGCGCCGGCCGCGCGCCGGAATCTGCGGCAGCCAGACACTGGCCCCGCGTTGCAAGGCCGTGCTGAGCAGAATCTCGATATCCAGCTCGGAACCCGCCGCCAGATAGCCACCAATGCGCTTGCCCCGCCGCAACAAACGGCCGGCATGGCGCGCAACGGCGCGCATGGCCTGGGCGCGACAAGCCGGGCTCAATGCCATGCGCTGGCGACGGATGTTCTTGCGCAGGGTGATCTTGTCGGTAGCGGCAGAAGACGATGGCGTCATGGCTGGCCCATGAGAGCAGAAATGAAAACGACCCGGAGCAAGATGCGCCGGGTCGTGAAGGGAGACCCCCGCGAGTGTCGTTTGGGCATAATTCGCTTGTACCCTGTTTCCAGGGAGGGTCACCTGCCAGCCACTTCGGGCGCGTCCGCAAGGGACCCGACACACCCGTGACTCACGCTGGCAACCAGAAGCGAACGCATTGGTACAAAGGAATTGTTTGCCGTCACGAACACCGCAGGGGATAAGCTGATCTGTAGTGTCCGCCAGCCTGCCTGTTCAGAACAGGGCTTGCTGGCTTTCGCGAAGCGCCGTGTCGGCTGCCTCGCTCATATTGCGTATTTTACGCTGGAATGAGGCCATTTCCAAGCCCTCTCCCACTTTGGTGCGTAACAAATCGTGGGCAATGTTCAGCGCGGCCATGATGGCGATCTTGTCCGCATCCATCACCTTGCCATGCTGCTGGATCATGTCGATCTTGCCTTCCAGCAGTCTGACCGCTTCCAGCAGGGTTTCGCGCTCGTCGGCGGGTGAGCCTATGGTGAAGTGACGACCCAGCAATTCGATGTCCACCTGCACGATATCGCTCATTCTGCCTCTCCTGCGCCCTGCTCCGGTTCATCCGCCTTCGGCAGGCGCTCCACCAGCGCGGCCACGCGACTGCGGGTTTCGTTCACGCGGAAATTCAGCTCGGCGTTTTCCTTCAGCGCTTCAGCCAGCGCCTGGGCAAAACGGCCGTTCTGGGTTTCCAGTTCCTTGATGCGGCCAATCAATGCCTGCACGCGGGATTCGAGATATTCCAGTTCCTTGTCCATGGCGGCGAGGATAACGGTCGGCTAGTCCAGCGTCAAACCCAGACTACGCCGTGCTGTGTCCAGCGTGGCACACATGGCCACAGCCCCGTCCAGCAGCCGTGGGCCGGGAATGGTCAGCAAATCCTCATCCACCACATAGCGCGTCGCTTTGGCCACTGCCGGCAAGGCCGGCCAGCGGTCCCACATGCGCAGGATATCGGCGCGGCCAGCCAGCATGACTTGTGGCTGAGCCGCGACAACCGCTTCCATGCTGACCTGCGGCGCAGCCTGGGCAAGGCCACCAAACACATTGCGCCCACCGCACAGCTGCATGACCGAACCCATGAAGCTGCGCTGGCTGACGGTAAAGATGGGGGCACTGCTGATCTGGTAAAACACGGTCAGCGGCGGACGGCGGGCATAGCGCTGGCGCAGTTGCAGCAGACGCTGGCGATAGCGGCTGGCCGCCGCATCGGCTTGCGGCTGCGTGGCAGTCAACTGGCCCAGGCGGTGCATCTCGCTGGCGATGTCTTCCAGCTGCAAGGGATGGCTGATGAACACCGGCACGCCAAGCTGGCGCAAGCGCTCCAGTTCGCGTGGATTGCCGCCATCCTGCCAGGCCACCACCAGATCGGGCTGCTGGCGCATGACCGCTTCCAGGCTGACCCCGCTATAGCCGCCCACCCGCGGTAGCTGGCGTGCCGCTGGCGGATAGTTGCTGTAATCCACCGTCGCCACCAGCCGTGAGCCAGCACCGATGGCGTACAGCATTTCGGTCGTATGGGGGGAGAGCGAGACAATGCGCCGGGCGCTGGCAGGCAGGGTCAGTCCTTGGCCGGCACCGTCGCGCACGACTATGGCCGCCTGGGCCGGGGCCAGCAGCAGTGCCAGCAACAACCAGCCGGCGCGTCCAAACCGGGCCATCAGCCGCCCTTGAGCGCCAGCGGCAGGCCGCAGGCCACCAGGGTCACGCGCTGGCAACGGGCGGCGATGTCCTGATTGAGCCGGCCAAGCAGATCGCCATAGCGCCGTGCCACGCTGCTCATCGGCATCACGCCCCAGCCGATTTCATTGCTGACCAGCAACAGCTGGCCTTGCACGGCAGCAATGGCTTCCAGCAGCCATTGCCTTTCCTGCACGAAGTCCATTTCGTCAAACTGGTCATCGCTGCGGAAAAAGCGCATCAGCCACATGCCCAAACAGTCCACCAGCAACAGGCCGTCTTCCTGATCATGTCCCAGCAGCAGTTCGGCCAGACCACGCTCGGCTTCCAGCACGTGCCAGTGCTGCGGCCGCTGCAAACGGTGCTGGCGCACCCGTTCGGCAAACTCATCATCGCGCACTTCGGCAGTGGCGATGTAAGTCACCGGGCCGCCATGCTGCACGGCCAGTTGTTCGGCGTAGCGGCTTTTACCGGAGCGGGAGCCGCCGCTGATCAGGTGGGTCATGAACTTGATATCCCGAAAAACCGGGCCTCCAGCAAGGAGGCCCGGCTACAAACCAAGAAGGAGCTGCCACCAATAAGGTAGCAAGCAAGGTCTATTTCTGCTGGTAGCTTACGCCGATATACCCGCCAAGGCCCGCCGTGTTGTAGCCATAGAGCGTGGTGTAATGACGGTCGAACACATTGCTGAGCTTGAGATTGGCAGTCCACTCGCGGGCAAAGCGGTAATTGGCATAGAGATTGGTCAGCGTATAGCCGCCCAGCCAGACATTGCTGCCGCTATCGGTCGTGTCACGCCGCTTGGCACTGACCTGCCACTCCAGCCCGGTAGTCACCCGCCCCCAGTCGTAGGCGGCCGCCAGCTGCCCGTAGGCGCGGGCACGTCGCTGCAATTGCTGGTGGCCGGAATGGTCCAGCGGGTCCTGATAGGTGGCAGAGCCAGACCAGTCCCAGTTGCCGACAGCCTTGGCCGCCGCCAACGTGGCACCACGGATGGTGGCATGGCTGATATTGGTCATGGTGCTGTAGTCGGAGGTAATGGCAATCATGTTGTCGATGCTGTTGTGAAACAGCGTCAGCGAGGCCGAACTGCCATTAGCCTTGTATTGCAAGGCCAGCTCGGCATTGCGCGATGTCTCTGGCTGCAGGTGGGGGTTGCCGGCGTAGCCATAGCTATCCAGCGGGTAGTACAGGTCATTGAAGGTAGGGGCCTTGAAGGCGGTGCCATAGCTGGCGCGTGCAGTCAGCGCCTCGTTCAGGCGATAACCGTAACCCAGCTGGCCGGTGGTTTTGCCGCCAAACTGCTCATCCTGATCATGACGGGCACTGGCTTGCAGCAAATGCTTGCCGAATTCGCCGCTGTAGCCGATGAACACCGCCTTGTTGCTGCGTTCGCTGACATCAAAAGCCGTGCTGCTGTCCACATGCTGCTGGGTATAGTCGAAACCAGCGAGCCAATTTCCCAGCCCGGTGTGGATATCGTTCTGCCACAGCCATTCGTTCTGGGCGGTCTGATACAGGTCGGCATGCTGGGCCATGTCGCCATTGGTCCAGTGCTCCTGTCTGTCAACGCTGTGGCTGAAACGCAGGGTGGAGGTCCAGTTGTCGGTGAGGCTGTTTTTGGATTCCAGGCTGGCACCGCTCTGGCGACTGCGTTGCAGATCTTCACCGTGGCTGTTGTAGCCGTCGTAATCCATTTTGCCGTTGGTCTGGAACAGGCGCAGCGACAGCTCCTGGCCGGCAGCCAGCGTCTGGGTCAGGTTCGCCGAGTAGGACAGGTTGCGGTAGGGATCACGGTCGGGGTTATAGCTGCTGCTCTGCGCATTGGTGGCGGAGATGCCATTGGTTTGCTGCTGGCTGAACTGCAGGCTGAAGGCGGTATTGTCCAGCTTGCCAGCCACCCCAGCGGCTGACTGGAACAGACCATGGTCGCCCACGCCCAGCGCAGCATTGAAACGCGGGGCACCGCTGCCCTGGCGAGTGAAAATCTGGATCACGCCGCCGATGGCATCGGCACCATACAGGCTGGAGCTGCTGCCACGCAGGATTTCGATGCGCTCGATATTATCCAGCGGAATGTTTTCCAGCGCCGTGGTACCGGTGGTGGCCGAGACGATACGCACACCATCCAGCAACACCACGGTCTGGTTGGCATTGCTGCCTCGCAGGTAGATGCTGGCCTGGCTGCCGGCGCCACCGGAACTGACCACTTCAACCCCGGGCTGGCGCGCCAGCAGCTGCGGCAGGCTGGTGACGGCAGATTGCTCGATGTCGTCGCGGGTAATCACACTGATGTCAGACAGGGTCTTGGTGATGGATTGCGGCTGGCGGCTGGCCGTTACCACCACTTCCTCGCCCTGGAATTGCGGCAGATTGTCGGCATGGGCCATGCCGGTGCCGATCAGCGACACCAGCAGCCCGATTTGTTGCGGCTTGAACATGAAACACACACTCCTGAAATGAAAAACCGGCAGCGCTGACAGGCTGCTGCCGCGAGGAGTGCGAAGAGGACGGCTTTCGCCGCTTGAACATCATGGCATGCGGAGCGGCGCAGCTGGCGCGCTCCGCTGTCTGCAAGATCGCCTCCCCGCGATACTCCAGCACCGGCAGCCGCACAGGCAGCCGCCGGCGACAGCCCGGTCTCCGGGCTTGGTCTTGCAGTCGTGCGCCTTCCCGTTCGATGTGAACAGTGGCGATGGCACAACCTTGGCCAGCAAAAGGCCAGACCTTACCGTTGCGGGGGCAGCGCCGGTCTTGCACCGGCTTCCCGTTTCATCCGGGCGGCAAAGCCCGGACACCTGTCTGGCGGGAATTATAAAGCGAATTGTCGCGAAAATAGAGCGATCATCAGCGATTTGTTGCCATATGCAAATGGCAATGCCCACGCCATACCGGCATGCCGCTTGCCGCGCCGCCCCCCATGACTTAGAGTCCCGCTCTAGCCCATGCCAACCAGAGAACACCGCATCATGACCCAGTCCATCGCCCTGCCCGCCCACGCTTCTTATCAGGCTGCCCTGCAGCGCCAGAACTCGCTGACCAAGCCGGCCGGCAGCCTGGGTGTACTGGAAACGGTGGCCTGCCGCTTTGCCGCCTGGCAAGGCCAGACCATTCCGGCCGCGCTGACGCCGGCCATTACCGTTTTTGCTGGTGACCACGGCGTGACTGCCGAAGGCGTATCGGCCTACCCGTCCATCGTGACCGGCGAAATGGTGAAAAACTTTGCCGCCGGCGGCGCGGCCATCTGCGTGCTGGCCCGCGCCATCTCCGCCCGGCTGGAAGTGGTGGATGTGGGTGTACTGGGTCAGCTGCCGGAATTGCCCATTGTCTACGCCAAGGTCGCTGCCGGTACGGCCAATCTGGCGCTTGAGGCTGCCATGAGCACGACCGAGGTGGAGACCGCGCTGGAAGTGGGCCGCGCCGCCGCCCGCCGTGCCATCGAACAAGGAGCCAATCTGCTGATCGCCGGCGATATGGGCATTGGCAATACCACGCCGTCGGCGGCGCTGATCTGCCGCCTGGCCAATCTTGAGGTCGATCTCATCGTCGGCCGCGGCACCGGCATCGACGACGCCGGCCTCGCCAACAAGCGCCGCGTGGTGGCACAGGCACTGCAGCGCCTGCAAGGGCAGCCGTTGAGCGGCACGCAAGTGCTGGCCGAACTGGGCGGGCTGGAAATCGCCGCCATGGCCGGCTTCTATCTGGAAGGTGCCCTACAGGGCGTGCCGTCTCTGGTGGATGGCTTCATCGCCAGCGCAGCCGCACTGGCTGCCCGCGCCATCAACCCTGCCGTGGCCGCCTGGCTGCTGGCCAGCCATCGCTCGGAAGAAACCGGCCACCGCCTGGCACTGGAGGCGCTGGGGCTGGAGCCGCTGGTGGAACTGGGCATGCGGCTGGGTGAAGGCTCCGGCGCGGCGACCTGCGTACCGCTGTTGCAACTGGCCATCAAGCTGCATGCCGAGATGGCCACTTTTGCCCAGGCCGGAGTGACGGAGAAGGATTGATGAACCCCTACACGCTGACCCTGCTGCGCCACGGCGAGATCGACCACGACGGCCGGCTGATCGGCCGTACCGATCTGCCGCTGAATGATCTGGGCTGTGAACAGATGGCCCGCAGCTGGCAGCGGCTGAACCAGCTGGCACCAGTGACCAGCATGGCCACCTCCCCCCTGCAGCGCTGCCGCGAATTTGCCGTACACCAGGCCCTGCATGGTTCGCTGCCATTGAAGGTGGACGAGCGCTTTGCCGAATTCGACTTTGGCGACTGGGACGGCATGTCGCGCGACATCCTGTCCGGCCAGCAACCGGACTGGGGCAGCCGGGTGGCCAGCGGAGAACTGACCCCGCCGGGCGGCGAGAGCTATGCCCTATTCCGCACCCGGGTGCTGTGTGGCTTCAGCGAGTGGATTCAAACCGCGCGCGGCAGCCATCGCGTGCTGGTCTGCCACGGCGGGGTGATTACCGCGCTGCTGGCCGAGCTGCTGGGCACCGAATTCGCCGTGGCCAAGCTGATGACGGTACAGCGTGGCGGCTTTGCCCAGCTGTCGATTCTGGAAGGCCATCCGGCCTATCTGATGCATCTGGAAAGCCCCGGCGAAGCATGAGCCTGCCCCCCTCGTCCCCGGTGCCGCCAGCCCGCTGGTGGCAATCGCTGATTCTGGCCATCCAGTTTCTTACCCGTCTGCCCACACCGCAGTTGCGCACCTTCCACCCGGAATGGCTGGCCGCCAGTGCGCGCTGGTTTGCTCCGGTCGGCCTGTTGCTGGGCAGCCTGCTGTGGCTGGCCGTGTGGCTGGGGGGGCAGTACGACCCCTGGCTGGGCGCGCTGCTGGGCCTGCTGTGCTGGATAGGTGTCACCGGCGGCCTGCATCTGGACGGGCTGGCCGACCTGACCGATGCCATGGGGGCGGCACACCGCTCGCGCAAACGATTTTTCGAGGTATTGAAAGACCCGCATGTCGGCAGCTTTGGCGTGATTGCCCTGATCAGCGCCATCGTCGGCAAACTGGTGTTGCTGATGCTGCTGGCCAGACAGCCCGCCCAGCTGGCCGGGCTGCTGTTGCTGCCGGCCTGGGCGCGGCTGTTCGCCCTGTTCTGGTCGGCCACCCTGCCAGCCCTGGCCCCCGGCAGTGGCGAGCGCTTTGCCTGGCAGCCGCAATGGCGGGTACAGGCCATCAGCCTGCTGGCCTTGCTCGGCCTGTCTGCCTGGCTGGCTCCCGCGCTGCTATTGGCACCGCTGGCCGGCCTGCTATGGCGCAGCTGGCTCAAGCGCAAGCTGGGCGGCATGACCGGCGACTGCCTGGGTGCCGGCATCGAAGTGTGTGAAATCCTGCTGCTGGGCCTGTTGCTGATCCCACTGCACGGCATGCACGGGCTGTGACGGCCTGGCTGTCAAAGACCTGCCATCGTCCTGTCACAAGACGGTGACCTTGGCTCAGCATACTGCGGCCAGCGGCCCAAGCCGGCGACAGGCCGGGGGTACGCCTCCCCCGGACACTTCGTGGAGCTGGCGCATGACCGATCTGGACATCTCGTTCGACCCCAACCGCCTCGACCACGCCATGATTCTGCAGTTTCTGCGGGAGCAGGCGCACTGGGCAGCCAATATGGATGGCGCACGGCTGCAACGGGCCATTCGCCATTCGCTGGTGATCGGCGCGTATCACCACGACCGGCAAATCGGCTTTGCCCGGGTGATTACCGACTACACCAGCTTTGCCTATCTGTCTGATGTGTTCGTGCTGCCCGCGCACCGTGGCCAGCAGGTGGGCCAGGCCATGATCAAGGCCGCCATCGCCCACCCCGATCTGCAACAACTGCGCCGCTTTCTGCTGGTATCGCGCGATGCGCGCGGTTTTTACCGCCAGCTCGGCTTTGGCCCTCTGCAGCAGGGCGAGCGCTATATGGAGCTGCGCCAGCAGGCGCCACAACCGGCCTTGCTGCGCTGGCCTTTCACTTTGCGCCGGCCGCAAGCGGAGCGCCCGCGCGCCAGCGCCTGATCAGGGCAACAGCTCCGGCCGTGCACCAGGGTGCTGCTTGACCAGCGACCACGGCAGCACACTCCATTCCGGGTATTCACAAGCACGGGCCACCCGGGCAAAGGATGGCCCCAGATACAGACCCTGCGGCGTGGCATACCAGCTGACAAACTGCCACACCTGCGGATCGCGGTAGGCGCAGTCATCTTCATTGCCCGGCTGGGTTTCGGCCGAGTGCAAACGCGCCATGGTGCTGGCCAGCCATGGTGCCAGCACCTTTTCTTCATACTGATAGTCCTTGCGCTCACCACTGGCGCTGCGCAGCAGCTGCGGCTTGCCCTTGCCCAGCCACAACAGGTCTTCCAGCTGCAGCGTCCGGCCGCTGGCGACATCGACGGTTAGCGGATTATCCGCAAAGTCAGGGTGTGCGCCGCCGCAGTAGTAACTGGTAAAGATACTGATGCTGAACAACTTGCTGCTCAGCAGGTGTGGTGTGACAGTCTGTTCGAAATCAGCTCCGGCACTATGCGTGCCACCCAGCTGGCAATCGAAATAGCTGGCGACTTCCTGCCACTGGCGCTCGGCCAGCAACTGGTTCAACCGCTGCAGGCTGGCATCGGGATAGCCATCCAGTATCCGGAACAGACGGATCTTGCTCAGCGGTTCATCCCACCATTGCAGGGTATGGCCCTGGACGCGCTCGCGCTTGCCCGGCTTGAGCGACAGCCCGGCCAGACGGGTGTAGTCGTAACCGGAACGCTGGCGCATGGAGTTGAGTGCCGCATCCGCGCTGGCCGGCCATTGTCCCGGCTCATAGGGAGTCAGCATCACCGGCAGGCTCTTGCTCGCCTTGGGGCCATGCCATTCACCACGCCAGCCGCCATTTTGCGGCTGCAGGGTGAGATCATTGCGCTGCTCGTCGTACTTGAGGTTCTCGCCCAACTGCAGGCTGCCGTCGGCCATGCGCTTGCCGGACAAGGCCAGGTCCTGATGATATTTGCGGTAGAAATAGCGGCCATCAACCTCGCCATCCTGGCCGACATTCAACTCCATCACGACTGCGGCATTGCCGATTTGCCCCTGCAACAGCAGCGGAGCCGCTTGCGCCGCCAGGCTCAGCCCCCACAACAATAGTCCCGCCAGTTTTGGCAACATTTCATTCCCTTTCAGCAAAACAGCGCCGGGCCACCATGGCGCGACGCTGTTATCAAGGCCGGTGAAGCTGCCTGGTTCTTACAGCGTGCCAGCCACCTTCTTGTTACGCATCAGGCACAGCATGTCACAGGCCAGATGAGCGGCCGCAATGGCGGTCACTTCGCTCTGGTCGTAAGCCGGAGCCACTTCGACCACGTCCATGCCGACAATGTTCAGATCGCCCAGATTGCGTACGATCTTCAATGCCTGGGCACTGGTCAGGCCACCCGGTACCGGCGTGCCGGTGCCCGGTGCAGCGGACGGGTCCAGACAGTCGATATCGAAGGTGAGGTAGACCGGATGATCGCCGATCACTTCCTTGATGCGGGCGATGGTGGCATCCACGCCATTGTCGTGTACCCACGGCGCATCCAACACGTTCATGCCCATGAAGTCGTCGTTCCAGGTGCGGATACCCACTTGTACCGACTTGGCCGGATCGATCAGGCCTTCTTTCACGGCCTTGTAGAACATGGTGCCGTGATTCAGGCTGTCCGGCTCGTCGTCCTGCCAGGTATCACAGTGGGCATCGAAATGCAGCAGGGCCAGCGGCTTGCCGTATTTTTCTGCGTGTGCGATCAGCAGCGGGTAGGTAACGAAGTGGTCGCCGCCGAAGGTGAGCATCTTGGCACCGGAGGCCAGGATATGGCGAGCATGCTCGATGATGGCCGGCTTGATGGTCAGCGGGTTGTGCGCATCGAACCAGCAATCGCCGTAGTCGATGACGGCCAGGTCGTCGAAGGGATCAAAGCCCCAGGGGAAGGGCTTCAGCTCGGCCAGCTGCACGCTGGCGGCACGGATGGCCTGCGGCCCCATGCGTGCGCCGGAGCGGAAGGTGGTGGACAGGTCCAGCGGGATGCCGGACACCACCACATCAGCGCCACTCAGGTCGCGGCTATAGTTGCGGCGCATGAAAGACAGCACGCCAGCATAGGTATTTTCGATGGAAGAGCCATACAGGCCCTGACGGCGCACTGCGCCATCGCCCTTGATGATATCGGTCACAGACACTCTCCAAGAGAGAGTACGCCAACGCTGCCACGCCCCATTCCATGACAATGGACTGAGGCTTAGAATAAGTGGGAGACTGACGATTGCCGTCCATCTTGCACAGCCGACGGGTTAAGGCTGCCGCGCCCCTTGGCGCGGAACCGGCAGTGTGCCGCGAGCCGTGCTGCAGTTCAAGTGCGCCACCGCGCTGACGCGGCAAAACATCCACAGATGCCACAAAGGGGCCATCATGACTTCCTCGTCGCAAGACTACACGCTGGCCATGGAGCCGGTGCGCATCGGCCAGCCGGCCTCACCGCCCACGCCGCAGGGTGATGGCCTGGGCTTCAGCTTCAGTGGCAATGGTGCGGCTTACTTCCGCATCTGGATCGTCAACCTGCTGCTGTCCATCCTCACCCTGGGCATCTATTCGGCCTGGGGCAAGGTGCGCAGCCACCAATACCTGTACGGCCACACCCGCTTTGCCGGTGCTGGTTTCGGCTACCACGGCAAGCCACTGGCCATTCTCAAGGGGCGGGCACTGGTTTTCCTGGTGCTGCTGCTCCTGGGCGTGACGCAGAAATCCTCACCGGGCCTGCATGCCCTGCTCTATCTGCTGCTACTACCGGCCCTGCCCTGGGTGGTAGTGATGGCCATGCGCTTTCGCCTGCGCAACACCAGCTGGCGCCAGATGCGTTTCAACTTCCGCGCCAGTACCATGGATGCGGTTGGCCCCTTCATCATGGGCCTGATCATTACCGTACTGACGCTGGGTATTGGCTTCCCCTACGCCCGCCACATGCAGCAACGCTTTCTGGTCAACAATGCCTGGTTTGGCAATGCCCGCTTTGAAATGCTCAACTGTGCCAGCGACTATTACCGGGTCTATTTCCGCGCCAGCGCGCTGGGTTTGCTGATGCTGCTGTTATTCGGCTTTATCGGCGGCCTGTATTCCTCCATCATCAGCCACCTGTTCAGTGGCCACTTAAGCGGTATCAGCCTGCTGCTGCTGGGCGCGACGGTCTATCTGGGGGTGCTGCTGTTGTGGATGTCCATCGGCCAGGTGGTGCGCGACGGGCTGGCCAACGTGATGTGGAACCATATCCTGCTGGAGAGCAATGGCCGTCTGCACCGCTTTGAAAGCAGCATGACGCTGCGTGGCCTGATGAACCTGCATGCCAGCAACGCCCTGCTCACCCTGCTGACACTGGGCCTGTATTACCCCTTTGCCAAATTGCGCGCACTGCGCTACAGATTAGAACATCTGAAGATGTTTCCCGATGAAGACCTTGCCGCCATCCGTGCCCGGCCACAGTCCTCGCGTAGCGCGCTGGGCGATGCCGCCGCCGATGGCTTTGAACTGGATCTGGGCCTATGAGTCTGCCGGGCAGTTATATGGATGGCCGCAGCCCCGTCAGCCGGGCGGTAATGCTGCAGCGCGATGCTCACCACCTGGTGTTTACCGATGGTGTGCATACCCACCGCTATCTGGCACGCGAGGTGGAGTTCGAAGCCGGCCTGCCCGGCCTGCCCGACAAACTGCAACTGCCCGATGGCGGCGTGATCGAAGTGGCCAGCGAATACCGCTGCCGCCACCTGAGCGGCGGCCTGCCGCTGGGGGTACGCCTGCTGGAGTGGCTGCACAGCGGCTGGCAGGTACTGGCCGTGCTGGCGCTACTCACCGTAGTCGCCGTCTGGTGCGGCTATCGCTATGGCCTGCCCTGGCTGGCCGATGAAGCGGCGCGGCGCACGCCCATCGCCATCGAAGAACAAATGGCCGCCCCCACCATCAGCTTGCTGGAAAGAACCAACAGCATCCGCCCATCCCAGCTGTCACAGGCTCGGCAAAATGCCTTGCAGGCGCTGCTGATGCAGGCCGTGCCCAAGGGCAGCCGCTATCACTATCAATTGCGGGTGGTGGATTCGCGCGATATCGGTGCCAATGCCTTTGCCCTGCCCGCCGGCCAGGTCATTCTGACCGACCAACTGGTCAAGGTGGCCAAAAACGATGAAGAGGTGTTTGCCGTATTGGCGCATGAAGTGGGCCATGTGGAGGGGCGGCATGGGCTGCGCGGCCTGATCCAGTATGGCGGCCTGTCACTTGCAGTGACACTGTTCAGCGGCGACACCACCCCCATGCTGGCGGTGGCACCCATCATGCTGGCCGACATGAAATACTCGCGCGATTTCGAGCGCGATGCCGACCGTTACGCCTTCCGCGCGCTGGCGGCCCGTGGCAGTTCGCCCTGCGTGCTCGGCCAGTTCCTCACCCGGCTAAGCGGGGCGGATGGCGCAAGCACCTCCTTGCTGGCCAGCCATCCCGGCAGCGAGGAACGCAGCCACCCCGATGGCCAGCAATGCCCGGCCTGAAACACCAGCGATGGCAGGTGCAGGACCGGCTCAGTCCCGTGGCCCGGCCCCCTGCTCCTGATGCTGCAACCACCAGCGCCAGCGCAGGCGCATGTCGTACCACACTGGCCGCAGGCCCAGCCCGAACAGCAGCAGCGCCAGTGGCAGGGTAAAGGCGTAACCCAGGTGCTTGAAGCCCAGCGCCCCCACCACCCCGCCCAGGAAAAAGGCCGACAGAATCATGCTGTATACCCACAAGCGGCTGCGATTGGATTTGATGTCCTTGATCTTGGAACTGTGCAGGTGATTGTAATAACTCATCTTGGTCAGCTCGATGCCGATATCGGTGGCAATGCCGGTCATGTGGGTGGAGCGCAGCAGGCCGCCGGACAGCTTGGTAACGATGGTGTTGTGCATGCCCATGATGAAGCACAGCAACATCACGGTAGGCGGGGTAAACAAACCCTTGTGACTGGCCAACCCCGCTCCCAGCAAGCCAAACAGCAATAGCAGGCCAGCCTCTTCCATCATCGACACCCCGTAGCCACCACGCAGCCGCTGCCGCCTGGCCCACAAGATCAGCCAGGTGGAGTGCATGGCCCCGCCGATGAAGCACAGCAGCATGATCAGCATGGAGAGCGACAGGCGGATTTCCCCCAGCGCCAGGTCATCGGCCATGCCGGAGACAATGCCGGAAACATGCGAGGTGTAGCGATGCACCGCCAGAAAACCGCCGGCATTGAGCGCACCGGCGATAAAGGCCATGGAGCCGCCCAGCTGGCGCAGCACGCGGTCATTGAACGTGCCGCGATCCAGCAGGCGGGTGATATTGCTTGAACGTCGGGACATAGCAGACCATGAAAAAACGGCAAGGCGGGACATCCCGCCATTGCCGTTCATCATCCATCTTCGAGCGGCCTGCTGACAAGCGCAGGGCCGGCTTCATTTGCTGCAACGCAATAATCAGCGGCAGCTTTGCAGCGGAATCCCCGGCGTCAGCCGCTTTTGCAGCGCCTGCAGACGTTCGGCCTGTGCCGGCTCCAGCGCCTTGAAGCTGAGCACGGTGGCAGCGCCCTTCTGCCCCTTCTGCTCGCTCATGGCCTTATCGAAGCCGGCGGCCTTGAGCTTGGCCAGCATGGCCTTGGCCGCGCCCTCCTGCCCGAACAGGCCGAGCGACACACTGCCCTTAAACGGGTCGTTATGCACGATGTAGTTGTCGAAGCCCTTGTCCTTCAGCTCGGCAGACAGGGTCTGGGTTTCAGCCTGGGTGGCCAGCGGCGGGTGATAGACCCAGAATTTGCCATTGCCCTTGACTTCGCCCTTGGCGGTTTCCGCCATTTGCTCGGCCTTCAGCTTGAGGCTGGGCAGACCGCCCTTGACCCGCGCCAGCAACTTGGCGTCCAGCGTGCCCCAGTCGTAACAGGCCAGCGCCTTGGCCGGCTCCGGCTTGGTGGCTTCCACTTTCGGTTTGTCCGCTGGTTTGTCAGCTGGCTTGGTGTCCACTACCTTTTTCACCTCGGCCTTGGCTTCCGGCTTGGAGGCCTCGGCTTTCGCCTTGGCGGCTTCCGGTTTGCTGCTGGCCGGCTGCGAAGCAGCCTTGCCCAGATCGCCCGGTTTCAGGGTCTCGGTTTGCGGCATGGAGGCCACCAGCTTGAGCGGCGCGCTAGCATCGGCGGCCGGAGCCGAAGCCGGCTGCCAGTCCGGCGGCAGCAGCTTGACCTGCTCGGGGCTGATTTCCTGGGCGTGCACGTCTGCCGGTGGCCGTTGCTTGAACGAGCCATAGCCGGCTACCGCCAGATTGAGCACCATAATCAGTACCAGAAACCACTTCATGATTCGCACGCCACTCTCAAGAGTCCCATCAGCACCAGATTATCCACGATACGCGGCGGCACGGCGAGTTGCGCCGCAATGACTGTGGCATCACCGCCGGTCAGCAAGACTTGCGGCAGGCCACGACCGGTATGTGCCGCCAACTGCCGGCCCATGCGCTCGATGGCCCCGCACTGCGCCGCCAGCACACCACTGGCCAGCGCATCGGCGGTACCTTGCGGGAAGATTTGCACCTGCCCAGCCATGCGATCCAGCTGCGCCGTGCCCTGCGCCAGGCTGCGCAGCATCAGTTGTTGTCCGGGCAGGATCATGCCCCCCAGATAATCGCCCTCAGCCGTCAGCGCTTCCACGGTCAGCGCCGTACCGGCACAGGCCACCACCACATCGTCAGGGCACAGACTGCGAGCCGCCAGTACCGCCAGCCAGCGGTCGGCCCCCTGCTCGGCCGGATTGCGGTAGTGATTGCGCACATCAGCAAAACTGGCAGCTGAACGCACCCACTGCACCGGACAGGGCGCAGCCTGCCCGATGGCTTGAGCTACCTCGGGGCGCGCCACGCTGGCGGCATGGACGGTGCTAATTGGCCAGGCGGCCCATTGCGGTGCCAGCGCAGCAATGGCGTCATGCGCGACGGCACCTTGCGCCAGCCAGCGGCTGCCATCATGCACGCCCCATTTCAGCCTGCTATTGCCGGCATCCAGCAACAGCTTCATGTGCGGCTCCGCAGGCTGACTTCTCCGGCATGGAAAATGCGCAAGCTGCCATCTGCAGTTTCCACTTGCAAGGCACCATTTTCAGCCACGCCACGGGCAATGCCATCCACCGGCTCACCGTGGGAAAAGCTCAGCCGCACCGGGGCGTTTTCGTGGCTGGAACAGCGCATCCAGTCATCGCGGAATGCGGCAAAACCTTCGCGATTGAAAGTCTCCAGCACCGTGGCCAGCTCGCTGAGCAGCGCGGCCAGCAACTGGTTGCGCCCCAGCCGGATGCCGGCCTCGGCCAGCGAAGCCACCGGCTGGTCAACCTCGCCGGGGCTATCCAGATTCAGACCAATGCCAATCACCACCGCCGCCGGCCCCAGTGCATCGCCGGATAACTCAATCAGGATGCCGGCCAGCTTGCGGCCATTGAGCAGGACATCATTGGGCCACTTGAGCTGTACCGGCACCGCCAGCTGATGCAGGGCGCGCGCCAATGCCAGGCCGACAGCCAGCGACAGGCCGGCCAGTTCGGCCAGGCCGCGATCAAAGCGCCACAGCAGGGAAAAAGTCAGGCCAGCACCCAGTCGGGTTTGCCAACGGCGGCCCAGGCGGCCACGCCCGGCCGTCTGCATTTCTGCAGCCAGCACCAGGCCATGCAGGCCACCGCTGGCGGCGCGTGCCATCAGCTGGCTATTGGTGGAGTCGGTACGTTCGGCCACGGCCAGGGTGAATGTTTCCGCCGCCGGGGTGGTCAACGCCTCGCGCACACGGGCCACATCCAGCCACTCGAAAGCCTCGGCCAGCTTGTAGCCCTGACCGCGCACGCTGAACACGGTGAGGCCGAACTCCTCTTCGATGGCATGCACCGCCTGCCAGATCAAAGTACGAGAACAACCCAGCTCGCGCGCGATATCGGCACCGGAATGAAAGCGGCCATCACTCAACTGGCGCAGTACGGCAAAAGCATGTTCGCTCACTGCTGATCCTCGGCCGCGCGGATCTTGTTGATGGTTTGCGTGGTGGAGGTGGCAAACAGGAAGGGGATGGAATGCACCTGGCCGCCACGGGCCAGGGTTTCGGTGCTGCCGACTATCTTGTCCACCGTCCAGTCACCGCCCTTGACCAGTACATCCGGCTGCACCAGTTCAATCAAATCGGCCGGGGTGTCGCTGTCAAACCAGGTGACCAGGCTGACGCTTTCCAGCGCGGCCAGCACGGCGGCGCGGTTCAGCTCATTATTGATCGGGCGATCCTCGCCCTTGCCCTGGCGCTTGACCGAGGCATCGGTATTCAGCCCCAGCACCAGGCTGGCACCCAATGCGCGAGCCTGCGCCAGGTAGGTGACATGACCACGGTGCAGGATGTCGAAACAGCCATTGGTGAACACGATGGGCCGCGGCAAGGCGGCCAGCCGCGCCGCCAGAGCCTCTGGCGCGCAGATCTTGTCTTCAAATGCGGGAGTGGGATAAGTCATTCCGCCATTATCTCCGGCATGAGCTGTTGGAACAAATTATGGATGCACCATGGACGCGGGCGCGATGCATCGGGCCAATGAAAACGGGCTGAAAATCTCCAGCCCGTGGTCAACTCAAAAAGTACTTATCTCCAGCAATCCGACACGGACACCCCAGACGCGGACATATTTTTGGTACCGAGGCTATCCAGCGTCAGATCCCCGCAGGTTTCTGTATTCTGGCCTCCAGTAAGATTAGCCGTCGCCTTCAAGGAGTAACCAAGCCCGCTATTCAAAGTGGCTGATGCATTCAGATCATTCATCTCAATGGTATAGCGATTATTCTGACTATAAAGCGGAGTCGAATAGCCAAGACTGACCAAACTCGAAGCATACATGTTGTTCAGGGTGTAATACTTCTCTTGAGACTGTGCTACTGCTACCAGCGTAGCCTCTGCATCCGCCCGATATGAGCGTAATACATAGCGGCTATAGGATGGATAGGCAATCGCGGTCAGTATTCCGACAATCGCCAAAACAATCATCATCTCAATCAAAGTGAAACCTGATGGGCGAACTCTCTGCATTTCAACCCCTAGTTATTGATCAATTCACGCCATGTAAGGCGCTGCCAAGTACGGCTGAGATTCCAAGTCAGCATAGAGTTGACACCAGAAGTCCCAGACGTCACGGTAATAACCTTGCCATTATAACTATAGTCAGTACTTCCCAGAGAGCCACCCACCGAGACCCCGACAATATTACGGTATTGGCCATTTACCAAAGCCTGTGCAGCGGAATCACTCAGTTTAGGCACTGAAAATGCACCCCCATTATCGGCACTGACACGAATGACGAATGATTGATCAGTAGGTGTACATACATCACTGGTACTGGTTGCTGGGATATAAGTCTGGTATTCGACAGTCTTTGATTGAAAGCGAATCGCACCAACAGCCCGCTCTCCACTTAAGTTGAGATCTTCATACCATCCAAGATAACCTGGCTGAGAAGAAATATTCTGCTCTTGCTTGGTAGTAGTACCATTAACTGTACAATCCGCATTAGCACTAGTAGCCAAACTAGCATCTTTCCAAGTGATAGCGTTCTTGCTTACAGTTCGGTACGTTTTACTACCACCACTACCAGCAGCGACAATTGCCCCCGAAGCATTGAGATCGATGCTATCAAGTGTCTGCGGAAGCATCAAACTTCTAGCACACACCGGCACACCCCAATCCCAAATTCCATAAACAGTATGATTATTCGACTCTGGGGTACAGCTGCTACTCTTGTCACAACTTTCAATATACTTACCAGTACCGACATAAACCATCAAATTGGTTTTACTGACAGAAGCGACACCCGCTGCTGCAGGGAAAGCTCCAACAGCAGGTGGCAATACCACTGGCTGCAAATTGCCAGATGATGACTTTGCAGTAAACAATGCTTTTCCACCCAAGGCGACTTTCCACGTTGCTGGAGTTGTACCACTCATATCAAACTTCCAGACATTACCTTTCAAATCACCTGCATAAATCACATCGACCTTGCCATCCCCATCCAAATCAACAGGCGTTACCGCAGACAAACCATTGATAGAAGCAGTGGTTCCAGAACTAGTGTTAATTTTATAATAATTAGAACCCAGCACCCATCCAGTCGTCGTGGTAGTCAACTTTGCAGGAGTAACTGGAATAATAAAGAGTACGGCATCTCCATTACTGCTGTTATAGCCATTATTGGCTACCACATACCAGTTTCCATCATTTAGTTTAGCAATAGCAGGCTGGCCAAATGTATAACCTAGATCAGAATCAGCTGCAGAGGAGAACTCCCACTTCACCAAATTACTGGCTTGTGACTCTAAAAAATTCGCTGGATTTGTCACATCCAAGGCATAAAGTGCCTGACCACCTGCCCCCATGCCACCAGCCAGCAACGTCATCCAGCTTCCACTAGAATTCTTCACATCTGCAATCACAGGGGGCGCATCCACGTAGAATGCATGCGCATAAGCATTACTTGGCAATTGATTCAAATTAGAAATAGCGGCATTAGGAAGGAACGCAAGCTTTTCAGTACCACCCGAATTTGTTGCATCAAAAGCATGCAACATTCCATCATTAGCACCAACATAGACTATAGGGGTACGACTGGCATAGTTTGTTGCAAATGTTTTATAGCTACTCTCCTGATAATTTATATTACTGGATGCTGTCGATGGAGCACCTACATATTGAGGTGAAGAATTGACAATATCACCCAACTTGGTGGTCGTCCGTGGGCGAAACTGTGAGCTTCCAGTCCCTTCATTTCCGGCATTACCACGGAGATAGCTAAGCTTGAGCTGCGTGGTAGCAGTACTCTCACCACTACTGCTCTTCAATGCCGACTGCTGCGTCCCGGTCAAACCAGACCAAAGGAACGCGGCTCCCATACCGATACCATCACTACTGGTAATAATCTGACGACCACTATCACTTGTCAGCTTGGTCTGCGCATTCCATTGCGCCGTACCCAGAGAGACCGACGAACCTGAGACAGAAATCAATCGTTGAATCAACGAGCCAGACCAGTCACTGGTATTCAAACCAGCCTCATAATAATAAGTATTACTCGTACTGCTAATCGAGGATTGGCTACCAGTGCCGCCAGTGGCCGAACCATTCTGATTACTGATATTCTGAAAAGCCTTATCAAGCTGCGAATTCAGCTGAGCGGGATTACTCACCAGCGAGTACGCATCTGGTGAGCCATTACCATCAGCATCCCATTGCCATGTTTGTGTCGGATCAAAGGTATTCGGAGTAGATGGCGTCGTCTTATTGTCAGCAAAACCACCATACTTTGCCATATACCACAAAGGGCTTTGTAGCGTGGTGGTGGTACCCTGCGAAGTATCTACCGTAAAGGTTCCAGTAAAATTTAATGGTAATACATTGCTACAATAGCCATTATTGATCAATCCATAATTCAGTGGGCTGTAACGTGTAGAACCCACTGTTGTACCAACACATTCTGACTGCGATGCCGATTCATTTTCACGAACAACAAGGTATGCTCCTGCCTGATTAGCAGATGATGCACCTGGCAATGATTTCGCACCAGAAATAATGAAACCCATATGGTTTGAATTTCCACTAGCAGCATAAGTCGATGTAACCTTGACCTGTACCTGAGTGTTATTGATCTTTGTCACCTCATACACTGCAATTGCATCCAGATCGTAGTCGTTACCAAATTCAGAGTCATCATAATTGACCTGAAACTTATAATAGCTACCATCCGACGCTGCACTTAACAGGTAAAAATTAGAAATTGTCAGGGTAGTTAATGAAAACCCGGGGATGGCATAGACCACTCGACCATAAGGAGCAACGGTAATTGTGCCTCCGGTCAGTGGAATACTAACCTTGGGCAGCGGAGATGACAGACCTATCGCATAAGTGCGTATCGGGGCTAGTGTCGCCCCGGTAGGAACTGCTGCTGGGCTGATGATGGGGGTTGTACGAGCAAAATATGCTTCCATTGCAGAGTAATAACTACCTTGGCGCGCCGGTTCATCTGGTGACAAGCCTCTGATATCAAAATTACTGGCAGACTTGCTGGTAGGCAAACCATCCGCAGTACCACCACTTACCTCACCGATCAGTACATTCTGAGAACCATAACCCTCATAGCCCCATAGCGTCTTACCCAGGGTACTCACATTTAAATTCGATGATATATCTTTGGAATAACTAAACCCCCAAGGAGAACCGGGAACCTGGCTATCATAGGATGATATTGCCTCACTAATAACAGTGATAAATGGCTTGGAGCACCATGGACGAGAAGCATAAGGGTTAGTCCAGCTAGTAACTTTAGGCAGCCCAAACGTTGAGGTATCAATTCCAGTCGATCCGGTAATAAATGTCGGCCCACTTTTACCTGCCAGGTAGCGCAATGCTTCATAATACATGGTGGAAATTGGATTACCCCAGTTACCACTACCCGACGTACTTGGATCATAGCTAGAATTTGGCTTATTGATACGCAAGCGATCAAGTGTATCAACAATACCTCCCGAAATAAACGAGCCATCTGAATTGACTTCAGCAGAAAACTTCCTGATCGAGTCACGCAGGACGCCACCCAACTGAGGAAAATCATATGAACCGGTAATCAGCCCAAATTCCATATTACCGTTCACCCCATATTTATGGAGCAATCCAGTAGGAAGATAGTTACTACCATATTGCGTGCAGTTTGACTCCAGCATACCTGCAACACAGACCTGTATTTTTACGGCCATCCAAGTATATTGTGTAGATAAATTAGCATTGCCATCTGTGCTAAGCCAATCATTCATTGTATTTGTTGAAGGATTCATTGACACCACACGTAAAAGTGGTGTTCCTGGAAAGGAGTCATCCATATTGGCCATGACAATAGCCCGCCCACTACTCAAGGCTGATGCAATGGTTCTCGTCGCGGAGGTACTGCCATAGTCAGATACTGAAAAAGTTGTATCGACGTATGAAGAAAGACTATCCCCTCCAATAACACTAGAGGTAAAAGATTTCCCCCATACATGGGAATCAAGAGGAATTTGCGACCTTACCAATACCCCAGTGGTACCAGATGTTCTTTTACCTCCATACAATGACTTTCGCAGCACATCGATACGCGACATAGTGACATAATTCAAAAAATCACCACTCCAACTCGCACCATCACACTTTTTATTCGCAGTAGTTGAGTTGGGTTTAAACATCGACGAGCTATATTTATAACACTTATATGAATCAAAATAGCCATAATAATCAATTGACTTCGGCGTATATCCAATATCCGGTACCCCATCACCGGTCAAATCCGTATAATCGTTATAGGCTGCGGTGAAAAGATTATGGCTTTTCCCCATAACCAGCAAATTAACAGGATTCACCTGAATCAAATTCTGTAACAGTGGCGCTGTAGGCATAGTCAATGCCAATGCAAACGTGGGGGCTAATAATCCAATGAACAGTCTTATCATTACCAAGAATACTCTTTTCATTTAAAGCTCCTTACTGCTGAACCCACACAACTGATTCCAGATTTGTCTGCGTGACATTGCCAATTAATTTTCTTGCACCATAACCAGTAGCTAAAATACGATAATAATCCCTGCCACCATTGCTACTGATATAATTAATTGCATAAGTTGCAGATGCTGCCGTATTGGCCACCGAGACAACCCCGCTCGCAACAGTCCCACTAGCAGGGAGACTATCAGATGTTTCTATGTACACCTCGCCCTGCCGCATAGCCACCTCTGCAGCCATGAAAGATAATGAGCGTTCTCGATTATTACCACCCAATTTTTCTTCCATGAGCGCAGATCTAACCGCACCAAATCCCAATAACGCCATTACGCTCAGAAAAATCAATGCCACAAGCAGTGAAAAACCTGCTTGATTTTTTTCATGCAAATTAATTTTCATGGCAAGTTATTTCTCAAATATATCGTAGTCCTAAATACGCGACCTATTCGACCAGATCCTGGTGTATACGCATTACCGCTACAATCAGATATCGAGTAATTACTGGGTGCAACATAACTAGTCTCTGACTCAACCAATGCACACACCTGCACACTAAATACCCGCGTCCAATCGGCCACCCCGGCAGCTGAAAGATAACTATCCGGTATTCTATCTGCAGTTCCTACTGCATTATCCACACCATACTTCATGACAAACTGACTGACATTTGTCATTACTTGCTGTGCAGTTCCACCTTGGGAACTGGAACTAGTGCAAGACATTGTATTGCTAGCAGTCAGTGCAATTTGTGAAGTATTGAGAACAGCACTTGCATTAGGGCTTCCATTACAGTCAATGATTTGATTATCACTGTTGCCATAATATCTGTAGCTTATCGTATTGGATGCAGTTTCATTTAAAATCATACCCGCAGTCGGAAAAGTGGTTCCACTAATGGCAAAGTTAGTTGGCATACCATTACTTAGCCGTGAAGTATCAACATAGCCAGCCTGCCGTAATTGACCTGCAATCCAACGCATTAAAAAACGGCCTTTTTCTTGGATTTCGGCCTGTGCATTCTGGCTACGATATACAGCTTTGTTTGCAAAGAAAACTTGACCAACCAGCAACACTATGAATGAACTGATAGTAATGGCGACCATTAGTTCAACAAGTGAAAAGCCATGGTGTTTATTTTCTTCAGAACGAAAATTACTCATTTTAACGGAAGGCATAGGTAAAACTCGCGGCAGTAATTGCCCCACCTGAGGCTGTTTTTTCCATCCAACCAACTTGTACTTGTACCGAGCACGCAGTCCCTGCTGAAGCTGCAGTAGCAGACAAGGTATAGCTACAATCGGTTACTGCTGTAGTAGTCGTGCCATTTGGTTTTAATAAGCTAATTGCCAGCGTACCCGAGCTTAATGACTGAGAAGCTGTCGACACCATATATGTGATGTCACTAGCGACAATAGATTGCACACTGCTTATAACCGAACTACATGTCGAGCTAGCGGTGCTCCCAAGGTAGCAAGCTACGGTAGTACTGAGGTCAACCTTCCCTGTTGTACTATTGACTGTATATAGTTGATCACCAACTGATGCCCTGATCCTCTCTGCTGCCTCTGTTGCAATTTCAGAAGCCAAGCTACGTACATAGGCATCATGTGTGTCCCGAATTGATTTGAGCTGCATCCCCGCCATCGCAAGCATTCCAAATGCAACAACCAGCAATGAAATCAGCGCCTCAAGAATAGTAAAGCCGGATTCAGTTTTTCTATGCATATATTTAGTTACCCCTGATCAAACCATATGGAGCAACGGATATCGTCTTGCTGGCATTACTCGTCGTATTGGTGAGAGTAATAGCCACTGAATTGCCGATGCGAACACCACCTGATGACAGTCCTCGCACCTCTCCACTCGGAACAAAACGGAAACCTGAAGTACCTGAGGCAACAGCCGTACCACCCAGGTTCTGAACCTGCAAGATCGCGCTGGCAACTGGTGTTCCGTCTTGATTGATGTCGACAAACACGATCCAACCACGCGACCAATCAGCCCCCGAGCCAGAACAGCTTGATCCATCAGTGGATGCACAGATTCCCATATAACTACCGCGCCGGATTGCCTCAGCACGCGCATTGGCCATATCTGCAATCAATGCACTGGAAAGGGACTGGAAGCGGTTGGTATCGACGAACTGTGCGAAATTTGGAACTGCGATAGCCAATGAAATTGCCACAACAGCAATTACCACCATCAGTTCAACCAATGTGAATCCAAGTGCTAACGCAGGCAGTTTCATAGCCGAGCGTTCCTGCAGTCATTTTTCATTGGTATATTTTAGGAATTTTCCCAACAAATGACTGGTATGTACTGATGTACGTTATGAATAATCCGATAGTCGGTATATCACACACCCCTGCCAAGCCAGGCCCGACGCAACAAAGCCGCCCTTGGGCGGCTTGGGGGCACTCAGGCCAGGCCC
>NZ_QAJS01000001.1:286924-334371 GCF_003852595.1 Aquitalea sp. FJL05 | reverse complement strand
GAACTATACCGCCGCACCCTGTCCTCGTCAACACTTTGTGCGAAGAAAAGTGCAGATTCTGGCCAAATATCGACTCACATCGGACTAAGTCACTGATGGAAAAATAATTATTCCAATGGGGTTTTATTACAGCCTTGCTGCGGGTGCGCAGAAACCGGCGCATCCCCGCTGCCTCACATTGACCCGAATCAAGCACCCACAGCGCCTTGTTGATATCCAAATAAGTATCCAACCCGCCGGATTGGCTATCTGATGACCGGGTGATTGAGCAGAACCCAATGCCGGATTGAGAGGCTTGCCTATATAGATAGACAACGCTGATGCCGCCCGACGGCTGTTCTGCTAATCTTGAGCCTTCTGCAAACTGCCCTACACCGCCCCGACGGCGGCATCTGCCATGCTCAAGTTTGATGTTCTGATTATCGGTAGTGGTCTGGCCGGCATGACGCTGGCCCTGCATCTGGCTGCTACTCGCAAAGTTGGCCTGATTACCAAGCGCGATCTGCTGGAAGGCAGCTCGACTTATGCCCAGGGTGGTATCGCCGCCGTGCTGGATACCGAGGATTCGGTTGAAGAGCATATCCGCGATACGCTGATTGCCGGTGCCGGGCTATGTAATGAAGAGGCGACGCGTTTTATCGTGGAGCATTCCAAGGAGGCGATTGACTGGCTGATTGCCCTGGGCGTGCCGTTTACTCGTGACGATACCCACAAGACCGGCTATCACCTGACGCGCGAGGGTGGCCACAGCCATCGCCGCATCATCCACGCTGCCGATGCTACCGGTGCTGCCGTGACCTCTACCCTGGGTCAGAAGATCAAGGCGCATCCGAATATCACGGTTCTGGAAGACTTCATTGCCATCGACCTGATCACTTCGCGCAAACTGGGGCTGGAAGGCAAGCGCTGCTATGGAGTGTATGCGCTGGACAAGACGCTGGACCAGATTGTCACCATTGCCGCCAAGCACACCATGCTGGCTTCCGGCGGGGCCGGCAAGGTCTATCTATATACCACCAACCCGGATACGGCGACTGGCGATGGTATTGCCATGGGCTGGCGTGCGGGCTGCCGTGTGGGCAATATGGAGTTCATCCAGTTCCACCCCACTTGCCTGTACCACCCGCACACCAAGTCTTTCCTGATTTCGGAAGCGGTACGTGGCGAGGGGGGCATTCTGAAATTGCCGGATGGCACCCGCTTCATGCCGGATCACGATCCGCGTGCCGAACTGGCACCGCGCGACGTTGTCGCCCGCGCCATCGACTTCGAGATGAAGAAGCATGGCCTGGATTGTGTCTATCTGGACATTTCCTACAAGCCGGCCAATTTCATCAAGGAGCACTTCCCCAATATCTACGCCCACTGCCTTGAGCTGGGCATTGATATTACCCAGGAGCCGATTCCGGTGGTGCCGGCCGTGCACTTTACCTGCGGCGGCCTGGTGACTGACCTGACCGGCCATACCGATGTAGACGCGCTGTATGCCGTAGGTGAGGTGGCATGCACCGGCCTGCACGGAGCCAACCGGCTGGCCAGCAACTCACTGCTGGAGTGTCTGGTCATCGGCAAGGCAGCCGCCGAGGACATTCTGGCCGCACCGGACATCACCCTACCGCCGATCCCGGACTGGGATGACAGCCAGGTGACGGACAACGACGAGGAGGTGGTGATCTCGCATAACTGGGACGAGCTGCGCCGCGCCATGTGGGACTATGTCGGCATCGTGCGTACCAACAAGCGCCTGATGCGGGCACTGAGCCGGATTCGTCTGCTGTCGGAAGAGATCAACGACTACTACAGCAACTTCCATGTCACCAACGACCTAATCGAGCTGCGCAATCTGGTACAGACTGCCGAGCTGATCGTGCGTTCGGCACTGCTACGCAAGGAGAGCCGTGGCCTGCATTACAGCCGTGACTATCCGGACATGCTGGAAGAAACACAGGAAACCATCCTGCAGCCCAGTCAACACTAGACTGCCTGTCTCACAACGGCGCCTTCGGGCGCCGTTTTTCATGATGTCATGGCTGAATCGCCGCGACGCGACAGGCACAGACCGGTCGTGGCATATCGACTAGCCGTTCAGCAGCAGCCACTATCACCATGCTGCGCCCTTGCCTCTACCTTTTTAAAAAAGCGCAAGCTCACGACTCATGTGTTCTCATTGCCGCGACGTAGCGGCAGGGTGAACCAGAATACGCAGCCGCCAGCCACGGTGGAATTGACACTGAATTCGCCGCGGTGGAATTCCACAATCGAACGACAGATGTTCAGGCCTATGCCCATGCCATCCGGCTTGGTGGAATAAAACGGGGTAAACAGCTCTTTCTTGATATTGTCGCTGAGGCCAGGCCCGTTATCCGCCACCTCTACCCGCCAGAACGCTGGCCCCACCGTGGTGCGCACCACGATATGCGGCCGCCGGGTTTGCGCCTCCACCATGGCTTCGATGGCGTTCTTCATCAGATTGAGCAAAACCTGCTCGATCAGCACCGGGTCCATGTCCAGCCGGCAGGCTGTCCCGTCCTGCTCGATCACCAGCTGCACCCCCGCCTTGAAGGCCATCATCTCGGCCAGCCCTGCCGCCCGCGCCACCACGCGTGAGGGATCGACATTCTCCAGCTGTGGTTCGTGCTTTTTGACAAAGGCGCGGATGCTCTTGATGATCTGCCCGGCGCGTTGTGCCTGCTGGCTGATGGCCGCCACCGCTTCGCGCACACCGGAGGGCAGCTCCAGCCGCTCCGGCAGGCGTCGCGCCAGACCAGCCGAGTAGGTGCTGATGGCGGTAAGCGGCTGATTCAGCTCGTGCGCCAGACTGGAAGCCATCTCGCCCATGGCGATCAGGCGCGAGGTGGTCTGGAAGCGCTCCTGCTGCGCCTGCGCCCGCCCTTCCCGCTCCCGCTCTTCGGTGACATCACTCAGAATCACCAGCCAGGCCGGCTCGCCACTGACCCACTCCAGCCGGCGACGGTGCATCTGGAACCACTGCACACCGTTTTGCAGGGTGAACTCGCTGGCCAGATCATCCTGTTCCGGCTCTTCCCGCAAGCCGGGCAACAACAGGCAGCACGGCGCATCCGGTTCATCAGCCAGCCATAAATAGGAAAAAGTGGGATTGCCATACAGCAGCTGTCCGCTGTGCTGGCTCACCACGCAGACACCGGCCTGCATGCCGTTAAGCACGGTCAGGAAACGCTGGTGCGAGGCATTCAGCGCCAGCCGCTGCCGTTTGCGCTCGGTAATGTCGAACAAGGCGGCAATCCAGCCGCGATGGCTGCCATCGCGCTCGATCAGCGGTGTGGCATACAACCGCACTTCGACAAATTCGCCATTCTGGCACTGAAAGCGCAGCTCGAAGCCCTGCTCGGGCTGCATGCCATGGCGTACCGCCTCCATGGCCGCACGCATTTGCTGGTGATCGGCACTGGGCCAAAAGGTATGGGGTGGGCGCTGGCCTACCAATTGCTCGGGCGCATAACCCAGCATTTCGCAAAACGCCCGGTTGACCCGCAATATTTCGCCTTCCAGGCTGATGGCCACCAGACCACTTTTCATGCAGTCCTCGATGGCCTGGCGCAGCGACACTTCGGTGGCCAGTGCGTGCTCGGCGCGCGAACGCTCGCGCATATGGCGGCGGATGCGCCAGATGGAGTACAGCAGGGCCACCGCCAGCAGCATGATCAGCCCGGTCAGCACCGGCAAGGTCAGCCCCAGCCCGGAACGGTAACTGACGGCACGCAGATACACGCCGAAGCCTGGCGGGTCGAAACTGGTCTGGTGGGAAATGGTGCCGGGATGCTCGGAAGGGTCGAACTTGCTGGCCAGGGTACGGCCACCCACATCGACAAAGCTGATGTAGTTTTTCGAGGCGATCCACCATGGCACCTGCCGGTGCAGCAATTGATCGAACTGATACACCAGCCGGATGCTGCCCAGATATTTCTCATTGGCAATGATGGGCACAGCCAGGTCGAAGCGGTACTTGCCATCGGCGCGGCGATAGGGTTGGCCATAGGAAGCACGGCGCAAGCGCGAGGCACGCCACACTGCGTCGAATTCGTCACCATGCAATACCTTGCCGGGTGCAACCTGCCCGTGCTGGTCGCGCAGCAGCATGCCGTTCTGGTCGAACTGCTGCACCAGCAGGACCTCCGGACTTTCGCGCATGAAAAATGCCGCTGTCGGCACAAAGCGCTCGGGCTGCATCTTGCCGCCGGCGATGTCCGCCGCCACGCCCTCGGCCCACTCCTGCTGCGCCTCCATGTGCAGGCGCATCGACTGCTCCAGCCATAGCACTTCCTGGATGAGATTGTCGTGCTGCTCATCCACCCAGTCGCGGTAAACCAGATAAAACAGCCCCCCCAGCGCCATGACCAGGGCAATGAGAGTCAGCGAGGTACCCACCCATAACAGGCGGGGAGAACGGCGGCGGGCAAGCAGATCGATCACGTGCATAAGCGGTACGGGAAAACCCCAATGATGAAGTCCCCAATGGCATGTTGTTGGCGCGCCTTCTACTTTACACGCTATTAACAGCCCACAGACAAGGGCTGTAATACAAAGCAAAAACATTCAACGCAAACGGAAACAGAAACGGAGAGACACTCATGAAACTGAAAATTGCTGCATTGCTGATCGGCGCTTCCTTTGGTGTAGCCGGCATGGCCCAGGCCGCTGGCGAAATCGTCATCAAGTTCAGCCACGTGGTATCGCCGGACACCCCCAAGGGCAAGGCCGCCGAATACTTCAAGAAACTGGCGGAAGAGCGTACCCACGGCAAGGTCAAGGTTCAGGTTTATCCCAACAGCCAGCTATACAAGGACAAGGAAGAACTGGAAGCCCTGCAGCTGGGCGCGGTTCAGATGCTGGCCCCGTCGCTGGCCAAGTTTGGTCCGTTGGGCGTGAAGGAATTCGAAGTTTTCGACCTGCCGTATGTGTTCGACAACTATGACGAAGTAAACAAGGTGATGCACGGTGCCATCGGCAAGCAATTGCTGGGCAAGCTGGAAAGCAAGGGCATCAAGGGCCTGGCTTACTGGGACAACGGCTTCAAGAACTTCTCTTCCAACAAGCCGATCAAGTCGCCGGCCGACCTCAAGGGCCTGAAGATCCGTATTCAGTCGTCCAAGGTGCTGGAAGAGGAAATGCGCTCGGTGGGCGCACTGCCGCAAGTCATGGCCTTCTCTGAAGTGTATCAGGCGCTGCAAAGCGGCGTGGTGGACGGCACCGAACTGGAAGCCTCCAACCTGTACACCAGCAAGGCTTACGAAGTGCAGAAAAACCTGACGCTGACCCAGCACGGCTTCCTGGGCTATGCCGTCATCGTCAACAAGAAATTCTGGGATGGCCTGCCGGCTGACGTACGTACCCAGCTGGATGGCGCCATCGTCGATGCCTCCAAGTACGCCAACGACATCGCCAAGAAGGAAAACGACCGCTCGCTGGCCGCCATCAAGGCTTCCGGCAAAACCCAGGTCTACACCCCGAGCGCCGCGGAACGTGCTGCCTTCAAGAAAGCCATGCTGCCGGTTCACGCCAAGATGGCCGAACGCATCGGCCCGGACCTGCTGAAGGCGATCTACAAAGAAACCGGCTTTAATCCCAACAACTGATCGGCCCATGAATGGAGCGTGCGTGCGGTAGCACCCACGCTCTTTTTTGCTGAATGAGAACAATCATGCTGAAATTCCTCGATCACCTTGAGGAGTGGATGATTGCCCTGCTGATGGGAAGCGCCACCCTCATCACCTTTGCCGCGGTATTGCACCGCTACGGCTCGGGCATCGACACTCTGCAACCCTACCTCGCCCACATCAATATGGCCTGGGCACAGGAACTGACCATCTATCTGTTTGTGTGGATGGCCAAGTTCGGTGCCGCCTATGGTGTGCGTACCGGCATCCACGTGGGTGTGGATGTCCTGATCAACCGCCTGTCGGACAAGAACCGCGCCAAGTTCATCATTTTCGGCCTGCTGTCCGGTGCCCTGTTTACCGGCGTCATTGCTGCGCTGGGTAGTGATTTTGTCTGGGCAATCGCCCATACCGACCAGACTTCGCCCGATCTGGAAGCGCCGATGTGGCTGGTTTATCTGGCCATTCCCTGCGGCTCCTCGCTGATGTGCTTCCGCTTCCTGCAAGTGACCTGGAACTTCATCAAGACCGGCAGCCTGCCCAAGCATGATCACGGCCATGTCGACGGCCTGGAAGAAGGCGCAGAAGAACTGGACAATCTGCACCCGCACGACCTGAACCACGGAGGCAAGCACTAATGACCACACTGATCATTTTCGGTCTGCTGCTTACCCTGATGCTGACCGGCATGCCGATCTCCATCTCGCTGGGTCTGACGGTACTGACCTTTCTGTTCACCATGACGGAAGTGCCTATCCAGTCGGTAGCGCTCAAGCTGTTTACCGGTATCGAGAAGTTCGAAATCATGGCGATTCCCTTCTTCATCCTGGCGGGTAATTTCCTGATGCATGGCGGGGTGGCCAAACGGATGATCCGCTTTGCCACCACCCTGGTTGGCCACTGGTACGGCGGCCTGGGTCTGGCCGGTGTGGTGTCCTGCGCCTTGTTTGCCGCCATTACCGGTTCGTCCGTCGCCACCGTGGTGGCCGTGGGCTCCATCATCCTGCCGGCCATGGTCAAGCAGGGTTATCCGCAACGCTTTGGTGCCGGCGTCATCACCACTTCCGGTGCACTGGGCATTCTGTTCCCGCCATCCATCAACCTGGTGATGTACTCCATTGCCACTGCCGGCATGGATGTCACTGGCCCGGATGGCTCCCCGGTGAGCACGGCCTCGGTAGGCCAGCTGTTCATGGCAGGTGTACTGCCCGGCCTATGCCTGTCGGTGCTGCTGGGCCTGACCACCTGGTATCGTGCCAAGAAGTTCGACTACCCACGCCTGCCGCGCGCCAGCTGGGGCGAGCGTCTGCAAGCCTTCCGTGAATGCATGTGGGGCCTGCTGCTGATCGTGCTGGTCATCGGTGGTATTTACAGCGGCATCTTCACCCCGACCGAAGCGGCTGCCATGGCCGCGGTATACGCCTTCATCATTGCGGTGTTCGTCTACAAGGACATGGGGCTGAAAGATGTGCCGCGCGTGCTGATCAACGCTGCGTCGATGAGCTCGATGCTGCTGTACATCATCACCAATGCCGTGCTGTTCTCCTTCCTGATGGCATCGGAGCAGATCCCGCAAGCGATGGCCGCCTGGATGACGGCACAGGGTTTGGGCATTGTCGCCTTCCTGCTGGTCACCAACATCCTGCTGCTGGCTGCCGGCAACTTCATGGACCCGTCCGCCATCGTGCTGATCATGGCGCCCATCCTGTACCCGGTGGCCGTCAAGCTGGGGGTTAACCCCATCCACTTCGGCATCCTGATCGCGGTGAACATGGAAGTCGGCATGTGTCACCCGCCGGTAGGGCTGAATCTGTATGTGGCGTCGGGCATTACCAAGATGGGCATTACCGAGCTGACCGTGGCAGTGTGGCCATGGCTGCTCACCATGCTCGGCTTCCTGGTCGCAGTAACATATATTCCCGGCATCTCGCTGTGGCTGCCGCGAATGTTAGGTATGATGCATTAAAAGCAGGACAGGACAAGGTACGCGGCAGGGATGAACGCCCTCGCCGCGTATCTTGTCTGACAGGACCATAGCCCCGGTAGAGGGTTAGCCCTTATAATATTGAGCTAAATTCAAAACGACCATAAGAAACCACCCAGGAGTTCACGAATGGACGAGCAACTGCGCCAAGCCGCACTCGATTTCCACCAGTTCCCTCAGCCCGGCAAGATTCAAGTATCCCCGACCAAGCCGCTGGCTACCCAGCGTGATCTGGCCCTTGCCTACTCCCCCGGTGTGGCCGCCCCGTGTGACGCCATCGTGGAAGACCCGCTCAATGCCTACAAATACACCGCTCGCGGCAATCTGGTAGCCGTCATCACCAACGGCACCGCCGTGCTGGGTCTGGGCAATATCGGCCCGCTGGCCGGCAAGCCGGTGATGGAAGGCAAGGGCGTGCTGTTCAAGAAGTTTGCCGGCATCGACGTTTTCGACATCGAGCTGAACGAAAACGACCCCGACAAGCTGGTGGACATGATCTGTGCCATGGAACCGACCTTCGGTGGCATCAATCTGGAAGACATCAAGGCACCCGAGTGCTTCTATATCGAAAAGAAGTGCCGCGAACGCATGGGCATTCCGGTCTTCCATGACGACCAGCACGGTACCGCCATCGTGGCCGCCGCCGCCGTACTGAACTCGCTGCGTCTGGTCAACAAGGACATTGCCAATGTCCGCGTGGCCGCATCCGGTGCCGGCGCTGCCGCCATCGCCTGTCTCGACCTGCTAGTCGCACTGGGCGTGCAGCGCGAGAACATCACCGTCTGCGACTCCAAGGGCGTGATCTACCATGGTCGTGACGAAAAGCTGGACGAATCCAAGCAGCGTTACGCCATTGCCGACAACGGCAAACGCAAGCTGGCCGATGCCATGGTGGGTGTCGACATCTTCATGGGTCTGTCCGGCCCGCGCCTGGTGACCCAGGACATGGTGAAAACCATGGCAGCGCATCCGGTGATTCTGGCCATGGCCAACCCGGAACCGGAAATCCTGCCGCCGCTGGTGAAAGAAGTACGTCCGGATGCCATCATCGGCACCGGCCGTTCCGACTTCCCCAACCAGGTCAACAACGTGCTGTGCTTCCCCTTCATCTTCCGTGGTGCGCTGGACGTTGGTGCCACCACCATCAATGAAGAAATGAAGCTGGCCACCGTGCGCGCCATTGCCGATCTGGCCATGGCCGAACAGTCCGACGTGGTTGCCACCGCCTACGGCGACGAAGAACTGTCCTTCGGCCCGGAATACGTGATTCCCAAGCCCTTCGACCCGCGCCTGATCGTCAAGATCGCTCCGGCCGTGGCCAAGGCTGCCATGGATTCCGGCGTGGCCACCCGCCCGATTGAAGACTTCGACGCCTACGTCGATCAGCTCACCCAGTTCGTGTACAAGACCAATCTGTTCATGAAGCCGGTGTTCTCGCAAGCCAAGAAGGAAAGCAAGCGCGTCGTGCTGACCGAAGGCGAAGACGAGCGCGTGCTGCACGCCACCCAGGAAATCGTGCTGGCCGGCCTGGCCAAGCCCATCCTGATCGGCCGTCCTAGCGTGATTGAAAAGCGTATCGAAAAGCTGGGCCTGAAGATGGAGATCGGCAAGGATTTCGAGCTGGTCAACAATGAATCCGACCCGCGCTTTGCCGAATACTGGAAGGACTACTACAACCTGATGAAGCGCAAGGGCGTTTCGCAGGAACAGGCCCGCCGCCGCGTGATTGGCAACACCACGCTGATCGGCGCGCTGATGGTCCGTCGCGGTGATGCCGACGCCATGATCTGTGGCACCTACGGCACCTACCGCCAGCACTTCGAAATCGTGGAAACCGTACTCGGCTACAACAATGCCGACAAGGTGGCCGGTGCCATGAATGCGCTGATCCTGCCGACCGGCAACATCTTCATCACCGATACCTATGTCAATGCCAAGCCGGATGCAGTCCAGCTGGCCGGTATCACCAAGATGGCCGCCGAAGCCATGAAACGCTTTGGTATCGCGCCGAAGGCAGCCCTGCTGTCCAACTCCAGCTTTGGCACCATCAACGGCGAATCCGCCGACAAGATGCGCAATGCACTGGAGCTGATTCGTGCAGCCCAGCCTGACCTGGAAATCGATGGTGAAATGCAGGGCGACGCCGCCCTGGTGGAAGCCATCCGCACCCAGGCCATGCCGGAAACCACGCTGAAGGGCTCGGCCAACCTGCTGATCATGCCCAATGTGGAAGCCGCCAACATCAGCTACAACCTGCTGCGCGTATCGGCCTCGGACGGCGTGACCATCGGCCCCATCCTGATGGGCATGACCAAGCCGGTACACATCCTGACCCCGATCTCTTCGGTACGTCGCATCGTCAACATGGTAGCCCTGGCCGCCGTGGATGCGCAGGTAGCCGCCAGCAACAGCTAAGCGATCGGCTTTGGTCTTATACTGAACGGGCAAGCAAGAGCTTGCCCGTTTTTTTATATGACAAGGAGAGCCAGCCATGAGCGCCGATTTCAATCCCACCGATCCATTCGCCATGTTCCGCCAGTTCTGGCAAACTGCCACCCCGGCCAGCGCCCAGCCTTTCCTGCCGCCAATGAGCGAGGAGGAAATCGACCGCAAGCTGGCCGAGCTGCGTGTGGTGGAAGGCTGGCTCACCATGAATCTGGGCATGCTGTCCATGCAGATGAAAACCCTGGAAATGCAGCGCGCGGCCATGGTGGCCATGAAACCGCGCGACGAAAAAAAATAAACCATCGCATCCGTCACAAACGGTCATCACCACGGGACAAGCCGGCCAAAGACGCCGGCTCCCGGATAAACAATAATGCTCCTCCGTGCATGAACAGCTTTTAGAAGAACTCTGCGTGAAAACAATCGAATCAGCTTCGGGGCCGCACCCTGTACGCTTGCTTGGTCAACTGGTCAGCGGAACATTTTCCCGCCGCGACTATCTGGACGAAGGAAAAAACCGCATCAAGCTGGCGCTGCGCACCCTGCTTACCCTGCCAGCCAGCTACCGCTGGCTGGGTTTTCTCGCCAGTCAGCCAGTAATGCTCGATTACCTGCGGCTGGCTCCGCGCCTGGCCCAAAAGCTGCACCGTCCTTATCTGCACCGGGGACTGGGCAATGCCGCCAAGGCCGACATGCTGCAGCAGCACTACAGCCAGCTGCTGCAACTGCCTGCCAGCTTGCGCAGCAAGCTGCTGTCGCTGGAAAACCTCAAGCTGGCCAGCGTCAGCGGCAAGGATGACAGCCAGTTTGGCTGGGTGCTGGGGCACAACCACACCTTCGACAAGGAAGGCGAATTGTCGCTGCAGTTTATCGATGGCCAACAGGTGGCCCTGGCCACACTCACCTTTACCTTGTGTCAGTACCAGGGCCAGAACGTGGCGCTGGTTGGCGGCCTGCAAGGACCGCGCAAGGAGTTCGGCCACGAATGCATCCGCACCGCCACCAAGGCCTGCCACGGCCTGTTCCCCAAACGGCTGGCGCTGGAAGCCCTCACCATCATCGCCCGCGAAATGGGTTGCCAGCAGGTACTGGCCGTGTGCAAGGACAGCCATATCTATAGCTCCTGGCGCTATCGGCGCGATTTTCAGGCCGATTACGACAGCTTCTGGCTGGATATCGGTGCCGAGAAAATCAACACCGAATACTTCCGCATCCCCTTCCCCATCCCGCGCAAGCCGATGGAGGACATTGCCAGCAAGAAACGCAGCGAATACAACCGCCGCTACGCCTTGCTGGACGAGATGGCCAGCCAGATCGTGCAGTCGCTGCACTGACACCTGCCGGAACAGCCGCAAAAAAAGCAGCCTCGCGCTGCTTTTTTGCTTGCTGGTGCCAGGCCCATGATCAGGGGCGGGCCAGCGCGAAGTCCTCATGCACCAGGGTATAGCCATCGCCAGCCAGCTTGCCGATGGGGTGCAGCGCCTGCAGATCGATCCGGCCTGCGTGATACACCGCATCGTCCACATGCACGTGCCGTATCTCACCCAGCACCAGCGTGCTGCCACCTGCCCCATGGCCCAAGTCAAGGCAGCTATGCAGTACGCACTCGTAGCGTACCGGCGAGCGCGCCACACCCGGCACTTTCACCTGCTTGCTGCGCACTTTTTCCAGCCCGGCCAGATCAAACTCGTCCACTTCCGCCGGATAAGCCGCGCAGGACTGGTTCATTTCCTCAACCAGTTGCTGATTGACGATATTCACCACGAACTCGCCGGTGGCGCGGATATTGGCCAGGCTGTCCTTGTCGCTGCCATCCGGTTTTTTCAGGATGGTGATCGCCAGCATGGGTGGATTCAGCCCGGCTACGGTGAAAAAGGAAAACGGTGCCAGATTGGCCACCCCCAGCAAATCCTGGGTACTGAGCCAGGCAATGGGGCGCGGCAGCACGCTGCCAGTCAGCAATTTGTACAGGCTGGTGCCGTCCAGCTCCCTGACATCACAATCCATCTCTGTCACCGTTTGGCTGATCTGCAATGCCACCATTCTAATGCTGCATCGCAACACAAGAAAAGGCCGAATGGTAAGCGGTGGCGGCAACAACGATATTCTTGTCGCGCGCATGGTGCAGATGCGCCGCTGCCGGTAAAATGCCGGGATGAACGCACCCCGCTTTATCCATCTTCGCCTCCACTCGGAGTTTTCCATCACCGACGGTATTGTCCGGCTGGATGACGCGGTAAAACGCGCCCAGAAAGACAATATGCCCGCCATGGGCATGTCGGACCTGATGAATTTGTTCGGCATGGTCAAGTTCTACAAGGCCTGCCGCAGCAAGGGCATCAAGCCCATTATCTCGGCCGATATCTGGCTGGAAAACGAAGAAGACCGCGACAAGCCCACCCGCCTGCTGCTGACGGTGAAAAACCGCGAAGGCTACCGCCGCCTGTGCGAGCTGCTGACCCTGGCCTTTACCGATAACCAGTACCGTGGCCGCGCCGAGATCAAGCGCGCCTGGCTGGAACAGGGCGACAACAGCAATCTGTTGTGCCTGTCCGGTGCCCAGCATGGCGATGTGGGCATGGCCCTGGCCATGGGGCAGCGCGAAGAAGCGATGCGCCGCGCGCAATACTGGGAAAGCCTGTTCCCCGGCAGCTTCTATCTGGAAATCCAGCGCGTGGACAACCCGCAGGTGGAAAACGTGCTGCAGGCCACGCTGTGGCTGGCGGGTGAAACCGGGCTGCCGGTGGTGGCTACCCATCCCATCCAGTTTCTCGATCCGGACGACTTCAAGGCGCACGAGGCGCGGGTGTGCATTGCCGAGGGCTATACCCTGGGCGACAAACGCCGTCCGCGCAATTTTTCCGAATGCCAGCACTTCCTGACCACCGAGCAGATGCTGGAACGCTTTGCCGACATCCCGGAAGCGCTGGAAAACACGGTGGAAATCGCCAAACGCTGCAATATTTCGGTGGTGCTGGGCAAGAACTACCTGCCGCTATTCCCCACGCCCGAAGGCATGACACTGGACGATTTTCTGGTGTACGAGGCCAAGCGCGGGCTGGAGATGCGGCTGGAGCAGCTTTATCCCGATCCGGACGAACGGCTGGCCCGCCGCCCGGAATACGATGCCCGGCTCAAGTTCGAGTGTGACACCATCATCCAGATGGGCTTTCCCGGCTACTTCCTCATCGTGGCCGACTTTATCCAGTGGGGTAAGGGCAATGGCTGCCCGGTGGGGCCGGGCCGGGGCTCCGGTGCCGGCTCGCTGGTGGCCTACAGCCTGAGCATTACCGATCTGGACCCCTTGCGTTACGCCTTGCTGTTCGAGCGTTTCCTGAACCCGGAACGGGTATCCATGCCCGACTTCGACGTGGACTTCTGCCAGGAAAACCGCTGGCGGGTGATCGAGTACACCCGGCAGAAATACGGCGAAGAGGCCGTCAGCCAGATTGCCACCTTCGGCACCATGTCGTCCAAATCGGTGATTCGCGACGTGGGCCGGGTGCTGGACCTGCCCTTCGGCCTGTGCGACCGCCTGTCCAAGCTGATTCCGCTGGAGGCCAACAAGCCGCTGGGACTGGAAAAGGCCATGGAAGTGGAGCCGCAGATCGGCGAAGTGATCGAATCGGAAGGGGCGAATGAGCTGATCGAACTGGCGATGAAGCTGGAAGACCTCACCCGTGGCATCGGCATGCACGCTGGTGGCGTGCTGATTGCCCCCGGCCGGCTCACCGACTTCTGCCCGTTGTACATTGCCAGTGCCGATGGTGCATCGCCAGTGTCGCAGTTCGACAAGGACGACGTGGAACAGATCGGCCTGGTGAAGTTCGACTTTCTGGGCCTGCGCAACCTCACCATCATCGAACTGGCCCAGCGCTATATCAAGCAGGTCAGCAACGAGGACGTGGACGTTGCCCACCTGCCGCTGGACGACGCCGACGCCTACAAGATTTTTGCCAGCGCCAATACCACCGGCGTGTTCCAGTTTGAATCCTCCGGCATGAAGAAAATGCTGGTGGAAGCCAAGCCCAGCAAGTTCGAAGAAATTATCGCCTTCGTGGCGCTGTACCGTCCGGGCCCGATGGACCTGATTCCCGACTTCATCCAGCGTATGCACGGGGCCAAGTTCGAATACCTGCACCCGCTGCTGGAGCCGGTGCTGGCACCGACTTACGGCATCATGGTGTATCAGGAACAGGTGATGCAGTCCGCCCAGGTGATTGGCGGCTACTCGCTGGGCGGTGCCGACTTGCTGCGCCGTGCCATGGGTAAAAAGAAAGTCGAGGAAATGGTGGCGCAGCGCGCCATGTTCGTCGAGGGTGCTGCCAAACAGGAAATCGCGGAATCCAAGGCCAACGAAATCTTCGACTACATGGAGAAGTTCGCCGGCTACGGCTTCAACAAGTCGCACGCGGCAGCCTATGCGCTGGTGGCCTATCACACCGCCTGGCTCAAGGCCCACCACTGCGCCGCCTATATGGCAGCCACCATGTCCACCGAACTGGACAATACCGACCAGCTCAAGGTGTTCTACGACGACGCCACCGACGCCAAGAACGGCCTGCGTTTCCTGCCGCCGGATGTCAATCACAGCTTCTACCGCTTCGTGCCGGTCAGCCGCCAGGAAATCCGCTATGCACTGGGTGCGGTCAAGGGCAGCGGTGAATCTGCCGTCGACCATATCGTGGCGGTACGCGAAGCCAGCGGCCCTTACACCAGCCTGTTTGATTTCTGCCAGCGTACCGACAAGAAGCTGGTCAACAAGCGGGTAATCGAGGCGCTGATCCGCGCCGGAGCCTTTGACAGCATCGAAGCCAACCGCGCCAAGCTGTTTGCCAATGTCGGCCTGGCCATGGAAGCGGCCGACCAGGCCCACGCCAATATCAACCAGGGCGGCTTGTTCGACATGTTTGGCGACGATGTGGCCCCGGCAGTGGAAATGGTGGAAACCCGCCCCTGGAGCGACGCCGTCAAGCTGGCCGAGGAAAAAGTCGCCATCGGCTATTACCTGTCCGGCCACCCCTTTGCCGCTTACGCCCAGGAAGTGCGCGCCTTCATCAAGACCACGCTGTCCCGTCTTAGCCCACGCAAGGAACCGCAACTGCTGGCCGGCTTTGTCACCGGCATCCGCGTCAAGATGGGCAATCGCGGCAAGATGGCCTTTGTCGAGCTGGACGATGGCAGCAGCAAGCGCGAAATCAGCCTGTTTGGCGACAGCTATGAAACCAACCGCAACCGGCTGAAGGAAGACATCGTGCTGGTGGTGCAGGGCAAGGTGACTGAAGACGCCTTCTCCGGTGGCCTGCGCATCATGGCCGACCGCCTGTACGATCTGGGCGAGGCGCGCAGCCGCTTTGCCCGCGGCCTGTCCCTGCAGATGAACGGCAATGCCGATGTCGGCAAGCTGAAAAACCTGCTTGGCCCTTACCGTGACGAGGAAAACGGCTGTCTGGTGCGCATCAGCTACAGCAATGCCCAGGCCCGTGGCGATGTTGCCCTGCCGCAAGCCTGGGGCGTGCGGCTGGATGACGGCTTGCTGCTAGCCTTGCAGGATTGGCTGGGAGAAAAGTCGGTCAAGCTGCTGTGGTAAGCCGCTGATCCTGCCACGGCCCACCGGCCCCAGTGCGGGTGGGCCGCCATGCGCGGCAACAGGATTTCAGCACTTTTGCTGCAGCAGCGATTGGCTTGCTGCCGGCCGCCACGTATGCTTGCCCGGCAGGGCCTTGCGCCTGCGCTGATATTTTCTCGGCTGATACTTTCGCGCCTGCCTTGCGGCGGCGGATCAGGTCAGCCCTGTCTGGTACAACACTGGAAACCTATGAACTGGAACGAGGAACTGAGCCGTAGCCTGCTGTGGGTGGCCAAGGCTTACGGCATTACCTGCCTGCTGTTTGTGCTGGCCGTGTGGGCGCTGGTGCGTCTCACCAGTTGGGGACGGCAATTCTGGCAGCTCAGCGGCAGCTATTTCAGCCTGCGCCGCAGCGCCAAACCGCTGCTGGGGCTGGCCTTGATCCTGCTGCTGACCCTGGCCGGCGTCCGGCTGGACGTGGTGCTGTCCAACTGGAGCAATGGGCTGTACACCTCGCTGCAGCAGTTGAATGAAAGCCTGTTCTGGAGTTTTGTGCGCATTTTCTGCGTACTGGCCAGCATCCATGTGCTACGCAGCCTGTTCAGCTTTTATGTCAATCAAAGCTTCTCCATTCACTGGCGCGCCTGGCTGAACGAGCAATTGCTGCAAAAGCTGCTGCAGAACGATTCCTTCTATCGCCTGCAATACCTGCCGCAACGCAGCGACAACCCCGACCAGCGTATCCAGCAGGACGTTTCCAGCTTTGTCGGCAGCTCGCTGGGCCTGTCGATGGGCGTGGTCGGCTCGCTGGTTTCCACCCTGGCCTACACGCTGATCCTGTGGAACCTGTCCGGCCCGCTGCACCTGCTGGGGGTGGATATCCCGCGCGCCATGGTGTTTGCCGTCTTCCTGTACGTGCTGATTGCCACCGTGCTGGCGGTAAAGATTGGCCGCCCGCTGGTGCGCCTGAACTTCCTGAACGAACAGTACAACGCCAATTACCGTTACCTGCTGGTACGGCTGCTGGAATACGCGGAGAGCATTGCCTTCTACGCCGGTGAAAAAGTGGAAGGCATGCTGCTGCGCAGCCGCTTCGGCCAGATCATCCACAACAACTGGCGCATCGTGTTCCGGTCGCTGAAATTCCAGGGCTTCAACCTGATCGTCAGCCAGACTGCCGTGGTGTTTCCCTTGATCGTGCAGGCACACCGCTTTTTCTCCAAGCAGATTACCCTGGGCGACCTGATGCAAACTTCGCAGGCATTTGGCACGCTGCATGACAATCTGTCCTTCTTCCGTAACGCCTACGACGACTTTGCCGGCTACCGCGCCGTACTGAACCGTCTGTCCGGTTATTGCGACTCGATGCAGGAAGCCGCCGCACTGCCGCGCCCGGACATCCGCAGCGACGGCCCACGACTGGCACTGGAAAACTTCAGCCTGCAAGCGCCGGATGGCCGCAAACTGCTGGAGCAGGTCAATCTGGACATCGACGGCGGCAGCGCCCTGCTGATCCGTGGCGCTTCCGGCTGCGGCAAGACCACCCTGCTGCGCAGCCTGGCCGGGCTGTGGCCCTATAGCAGCGGGCAGATCATCCGCCCGCAGCAGGGGCTGATGTTCCTGTCGCAAAAGCCCTATCTGCCCGGTGGCACACTGCGTGATGCGCTGTACTACCCGGCCAGCCCGCCCGCCGCCGATGCGCAGGATGCCGCCAGCGTGCTGCAAGCCGTGCAGCTGGGCCACCTGCAGGCACGGCTGGATGAAGAACGCGACTGGAGCCAGACCCTGTCGCTGGGCGAGCAGCAACGGCTGGCCTTTGGCCGTTTGTTGCTGAACAAACCGGCCATCGCCTTCCTCGACGAAGCCAGCTCGGCACTGGATGAAGGGCTGGAAGACGCCATGTACCGCCTGCTGCGTCAGCAATTGCCCGCCACCACCGTCATCAGCGTGGGGCATCGCAGCAGCCTGTTGCAGCACCATGGGCTGCAACTGGAAATACTGGGCAATAGCCGCTGGCAATTAAGTAGTACGCGGTAAATTCAGCGCAATCTTGCAGGAATCTAAAGACCGTATCGCCTTGGCCGTGCGGTTTTTTTTTTGCGGCCGGTCCGGGCTTGCTCAAGCCAGCACATTCCGGGTGCTTGAAATAGCCCTACAAACGTCATGATTTGATGCTATACGTATAGCTACGTAGAAAAAATACCGGCCAGCTGCCATCGCAGCCTGGCCCTCAACCTAGCAAGGACATCCCCATGACCATCATCAGACGACTCATGCTGACCCTGGCCATCGCCCTGCTCGCCCTGATTGTCGTCGGCGGCTTTGGTGCCTACCAACAAAAACAGGCCAGCAACCGTTTTGAGGACACCGTCAGCAACCTGGCTCCCAGTATTCGTGACCTCAACGGCATGGTTTATGCCTTCATGGATATCCGTGGAGCGGTAACCAAGCATTCGGTCTCCCATACCGCCGGCGAAAAAGCAGCAGCCGAAGCCATGTCTGGTGAAGCCGACAAAAAGCTGGAAGACCTGTTTAACGATTACGAGAAAAACCTGATTGCCGACGATCACGACCGCCAGCTATTGCAGGATGACAAGGCCAAGCTGGCGGCCTATCGTGCCGAGCGCAGCAAGTACTTTGAAATGTCGCGCAGCGGCAAGGATGACCTGGCCGATGCCATGCTGCGCGATGGGGCGCTGAACACCACCAGTGCAGACTTCCGCAAGGCGCTCAACACCCATACCGAGTACAACCTCAAGCTGGCCTTCGATACCATCGAAACCAACAAGACCGCCTACAATGCCGCGCTGCTGCAAACGACGACGCTGATAGCCGTCATCTTCGCCATCGTGCTGTATATGGGCGTGGTGTTGTTCCGCAGCATCAACCGTGGTCTGTCTTCCATTCAGTCCACCATGCAGCAGGTCAGCCAGTCGCTGGACTTCACCCAGCGCGCACCGGTGGCGGGCAAGGACGAAATCAGCCTCACCGCCAGCGCCTTCAACAGCCTGCTGGAAGGCCTGCAGCGCAATCTGAAATCGATACTGGATGGTGCGCGCTCGGTGGCAGATGCCTCGCAAGGCTTGTCGCAGACAGCCACCCAGGTCGCTGCTGCCGCTGATTCGCAGTCGGCCTCTTCTGCCAGCATGGCCGCCACCATCGAACAGATGACCGTCAGCATCAACCATGTAGCCAACCGCGCCAGCGAGTCGCGTGATCTGGCCCACAATGCCGGCACGCTGGCCCAGCAAGGGTCCAACACCATCTCGCAAACCATCAGCGATATCCGCGAGATTTCCCATGCGGTGGACAGCGCCGCCGGCAGCATTCGCGAGCTGGATAACTATAGTGCGCAGGTGGATACCGTGGTTGGCGTCATCAAGGATATTGCCGACCAGACCAATCTGCTGGCACTGAATGCCGCCATCGAAGCCGCTCGTGCCGGCGAAATGGGCCGTGGTTTTGCCGTGGTGGCCGACGAGGTACGCAAGCTGGCCGAACGCACCAGCAGCTCCACCCAGGAAATTTCCTCCACCATCACGGCCATGCGTGACCGCTCGCGCCAGGCCACCGAGCAGATGCACTCGGCCGAAGAACTGGTACGCAACGGGGTCAGCCGCGCCGATCACGCCGATGGCGCCATCAAGCAGATTGGCGATGCCACCGGCAATACCGTGCACATGGTCAGCGAAATTTCCGACGCCATCACCGAACAGGGCAAGGCCACCAACAATATCGCGGTGCAGGTGGAGCAGATTGCCCAGATGACCGAAGAATCCTCCAGCGCCGCGCAGGAAGCCGCCAGCAGCGCCCGCCATCTGGACGAACTGGCCCGCCAGCAAATCAGCACCCTCAGCCAGTACCGGCTGTAAGCCTCTCGACCATGGCCGCCCTGCCTGCGCTGGCGGCCATGCTTTCTCTCCCCTTGCAGCGCCCCTCGCCGCAGCGCAGGTTTATAGCCCGATTTCCCGCCAAGCAAGATCTTTATCGCCAGCAATCGATAACAGCAGCATAATCCTGTCTCCTGCCAACCAGACAAACCGCACGCCGCAGTCCTTTAGCGCTGCTAACAAAACCGCTGCAGCAGCCTTGCGCCTGCTAGCCCAGCCCTGGTGCTGCCTGCATCGGTGCGCCCTGCCCCGGGGACGCTGCGCTATTTTGTTAGCCGCTCTTGGCCGACACGCCTAAGGAGACAGCATGAAAATCGCCATCATCACTTTTCAGGGTTTCAACGAGCTGGACTCGTTCATTGCCGCCGGCATGCTTAACCGCATGCAGCCACATGGCTGGGAAGCCTGCATCACCAGCCCGAGTGAACAGGTCACCTCGATGAACGGTGTCACCGTGCGCGCCCAGCAGCCGCTGGAGTTCGCCAATCAGGCCGACGTGGTGCTGTTTGGCAGCGGCGTCATGACCCGCGACATTGCCAACGACCAGGAGCTGCTGGCCCGTTTGCAGCTCAATCCGGCCCGCCAGCTGATTGGCGCACAATGCTCCGGCACCCTATTGATGGCCAAGCTGGGGCTGATCGACAAACTGCCCGCCTGTACCGACAAGCGCACCAAACCCTGGGTAGAACAGGCTGGCATCGAAGTGCTGGATACCCCCTTCCATGCCATCGGCAATCTGGCCACGGCGGGTGGCTGCCTGTCGGCGCAATACCTGGCCAGCTGGGTCATGCTCAAACGCAGCAGCGAAACCGCTACCCGCGAAGCACTCGATTACGTGGTGCCGGTAGGGGAAAAGGAAAGCTACACCAACAAGCTGCTGGACACCGTACGCCCCTTCATCGATTGATACCGGACGGGGCCGGCTGGCAAGGCGGGCAGCGGCCAAGCATGCCGGGCCGCCCGCCAGCAACAGGCCAATAGCACAAGGCAGGCTGCGGGCTTGACCCCGGCCAGCGGCTGCGACACAATCAAACAAAAGTTAGCACTACGGACATTTGTTTGATGACACAACGTGAGCAGGAAATCCTGCAACTGCTGCGCCAGAACCCACTGATACCGCAGCAACAGCTGGCAGACCAGTTGGGCATCAGCCGTTCGGCGGCTGCCGGCCACATCATGAAGCTGATGCAAAAAGGCCATATTCTGGGCAAGGGCTACATCCTGGCCGAAACCCGCTATGTGGTACTGCTGGGTGGCGCCAATATGGACATCCGTGGCAGCACACCGGCCAAGCTGCGTTTTGGCGACTCCAATCCCGGCCAGGTCAGCTGTTCGCCCGGTGGTGTGGCGCGTAATATTGCCGAGAATCTGGCGCGACTGGGGGCTGATTGCCGGCTGCTCAGCGCCGTGGGCGACGATCTGTATGGCCGCTCGCTGCTGGATTCGACCCAGCGCGCCGGGGTGGATGTACGCCCGGTGCTGGTGCTGCCGGATGCCGCCACCTCCACCTATCTGTCCATCCACGGCCCGGATGGCGACATGTCCATCGCCATCAACGACATGCAGGTGCTGAACCGGCTGGATGCCGCCAGGCTGGCCCCGCAGCGCGAGCTGGTCCGCCATGCCGGCCTGATCGTGGCCGATGCCAACCTGTCGCCCGATGCCCTGGCCTGGCTGTTTGCCGAGGCCGAACAGCAGCCGGTGTTTGTCGACACCGTGTCGGCCTTCAAGGCCGAGCGCATCCGCCCCTGGCTGGGCCGCATCCACACCATCAAGCCCAATCGCATCGAAGCCGCCACCCTGTCCGGCCTGCCGCTGGAAAGTCCCGCCGATGCCGCTGCCGTTGCCGACTGGTTTCACCAGCAGGGCGTGCAGCAAGTCATCCTCAGCCTGGCCGGCGACGGCGTGTTCTACAGCAGTGCCGAGGGCCAGGGCTGGAGCCCGGCACCACAGGTGGACATCGTCAATGCCACCGGCGCTGGCGATGCCCTGATGGCCGGCCTGATCTGGGGCTGGCTGCAGCAATTGCCGCTGCCCGATGCCGTGCGTCTGGCCCAGGCCTGCGCCGCCCTGACCCTGAGCTGCGCCGCCACCAACAACCCTACCCTGTCGCTGGCTGCCATCCAGCACCTGTGCCCAACCCTGTCTTACCCGGAGCCATCATGACCCAACACGCTTACCTGGACATCCACCCCGAAGTCGCCGCCGCACTGGCCGCCGGCCAGCCAGTCGTGGCACTGGAATCCACCATCATCTCGCACGGCATGCCCTACCCGCAAAACGTGGAAACGGCCCTGCAAGTGGAAGCCGAAGTGCGCGCCCACGGCGCAGTACCAGCCACCATTGCCATCATCAATGGCCGCCTGAAAGCCGGCCTCAGCCGCGACGACATCGAAGTGCTGGGCAAGAACGGCCGCGAAGTGGTCAAGGTCAGCCGCCGTGACATTCCCTTTATCGTGGCTGCCGGCCAGACTGGTGCCACCACCGTCGCCTCCACCATGATCGTGGCCGCCATGGCCGGCATCCGCGTCTTCGCCACCGGCGGCATTGGCGGTGTGCATCGTGGTGCGCAGCAGAGCTTCGACATTTCTGCCGACCTGCAGGAGCTGGCGCAAACGCCGGTCACCGTGGTGTGTGCCGGTGCCAAATCCATTCTTGATCTGGGCCTGACCCTGGAATATCTGGAAACCCACGGCGTACCGGTCATCGGCTATCAAACCGCCACCCTGCCAGCCTTCTTTACCCGCGACAGCGCCTTCAAGGTGGACTACCGCCTGGACAGCGCGGCTGCCATCGCTGCAGTGATGAAAGCCAAGTGGGACCTGCAACTGCAAGGCGGCATGGTGGTGGCCAACCCGATTCCCGAGCAATACGCCATGTCCAGCGCCAGCATCGATGCCGCCATCGAGCAGGCACTGGCTGAAGCCAGCGCCCAAGGCATTGCCGGCAAGGAATCCACCCCCTTCCTGCTGGCACGGGTATGCGAACTGACCGGCGGCAACAGCCTGGCCGCCAACATCCAGCTGGTGCTGAACAATGCCCGACTGGCCGCCGCCATTGCCGGCGACTACTGCCGTCTGCACGCCTGAGCCACCGCCGCACCCCTGCTGCCGGCATGGTTGACGCCGGCCGGCGGCAGGGGTGTAATCAACGGCCCGCCACCTGATACCCTGCCATGAACGCTCCCGCCGCCGCTCTTCCCCCGTCAGACACCCCGCTGCTGCAATACTGGCAACAACAGCTGATCGACCTGCTGCAACAACAACCCGCCGACGATGATGGCGCACATGACCTCAGCCATTTCCATCGTGTCTGGGCTGCCGCACGGCAAATCCTGCAACAGCACAGCAGCGCCGATGCCCTGGTGGTGCTGGCTGCCTGCTATCTGCACGATTTGGTCAACCTGCCGAAGAACCACCCGCAGCGCGAACAGGCTTCGCGCATGGCTGCCGCCAAGGCCGGCCCACTGCTGCACGCAGCCGGCTTCCCGGCTGACAAGCTGGATGGCGTGGCCCACGCCATCGAAGCACACAGTTTTTCCGCCAATATCACGCCACGCACGCTGGAAGCACAGATCGTGCAGGACGCCGACCGCATGGACGCCCTGGGGGCCATAGGCCTGGCGCGCATGTTTTACACCTCCGGCCGCATGGGCCGGCAACTGGCACACCCGGACGACCCGCTGGCCAGCACGCGCCCGCTGGACGACCGCGAGTACGCGCTGGATCACATCGAGGTCAAGCTGGAAAAGCTGCCGGGCATGATGCAGACCGCGGCCGGCCGTGCCATGGCAGAGGAACGGCTACAGCGCCTGCAGGCCTTCCGCCAGCAGTTTGTCGAGGAATGGCTGGCGCGCTGAATGCCGTACTTCACCGGATGTGCAGCCAACAGGCCGCAGCGTATGATGGGACAAAAGTCGTCAAGAAAAGAAGCGCCCTGACCACCGGTTTTTCCGCAAATCCACGGCAGTCAATGGCGCTTCCATAGAGGAGATGTCCCATGGAATACCATTACGGAAGACTGCTCGACCACGTTCACCTCGTCGTTGCCGACCTGCCCGCCAGCAAGCGCTTTTACACGGCGGTGCTGCAGGCACTGGGGCGTGAACTGACCGGTGAAGGTCCGGATTATTTCTGGGCCGACGAATTGTTTGTCTCCTGCGGCAGCCCGGCCAGTCGCAGCCATGTGCATCTGGCCTTCCAGACTGCCGATCCGGCCCGGGTGCAACGCTTTTACCAGGCCGGGCTGGCCGCCGGCGGTGGCGACAATGGCCAGCCGGGCGAACGCCCCTACCACGATGGCTATTACGCCGCCTACCTCACCGACCCCGACGGCAACAATATTGAAGCGGTATTCCACGGCCCGCACTGGCGCAGTGCCGCCTCCATCCAGGTGCAACCACGCTGCCAGGACGTAGCCGCACCGTTTACCGTGTGTGAATAAGCGCCAGACAGAATCAGACAGTTGACGTACTGTGGATGACCATCAGTGAGCGCAAGCCGGGCAGCGAGCCTGCGGCCATGCGCTCGGCAACGCCCCCGACTCATTACCCAGGAGAACATCATGATTGGCTACGTCACACTCGGCAGCAACGACCTGCAGCGCGCCGCTGCCTTCTACGACACCTTGCTGGCCGGCATCGGTGCCAGCCGCCTGTGGGAAATGGACCGTGGCATCTGTTGGGGTACCCATCCCGAGCGGCCGCAACTGGCCATCATGCAACCATTCAATGGCGAGCCGGCCACGGTCGGCAACGGCGTGATGGTGGGCTTTTATCTGGATAGCCGTACCGGCGTGGACCAACTGCACGCCCACGCACTGCAGCTGGGCAGCCAGGACGAGGGCGCTCCGGGCCTGCGCGGAGATGATTTCTACGGTGCCTATTTCCGCGATCCGGATGGCAACAAGCTGTGCTGTTTCACCATGGCAAAATAAAAAAACGGAGGGCCATGCCCTCCGCGCAAGTCTTGTAGCCAGGAGTGTTACAAGAAAACCGTATCCGGGCCGCCAGCAAGAGCGGCCCTTTGCATGGCCGGCTTATTTCCAGCCCTGCGGGAATTTGTAGCCCACATACTTTTTCTTGGCCCAGTCGCTGAAGGCGCGGGAGTTGTAAGCGGCAATCACATCACGCGCCCACGGCTTGCCGGCATCGGCCGCCCGCACCACACCCCAGTTGACATAGGCGTAGCTCTTTTCCTGATAGATGGCCTCGGTCAGCTTGATGCCGGAGCTGGTGGCGTAGTTGCCATTGATGACGGAGAAATCCACGTCATTGCGCGAACGGGGCAGCTGGGCGGCTTCCAGTTGTACGATCTTCAGCTTTTTCACATTGACGGCGATGTCACGCTCGGATGCGGTCAACGGATTGATGCCCGGCTTGAGCTTGACCCAGCCCAGATCGTTCAGCATCACCAGCGCGCGGGCGAAGTTGGACGGATCGTTCGGTGCGGAAATCGTGCTGCCGTCTTTCACATCCTTGAGCGACTTCAGCTTGCCCGGATAGATGCCCAGCGGTGCGGTCGGCACCTGGAATACTTCTTTCAGGCTCAGCTTGTGTTCCTTGACGAAGCTGTCCAGGTAAGGCTTGTGCTGGAACACGTTCACGTCCAGCGCGCCTTCCTGCAAGGCCAGATTGGGGCGCACGTAGTCGGTGAATTCCACCAGCTTCACGCTATAGCCCTGCTTTTCCAGGATGGGTTTGATCGACTGCTTGACCATGTCGCCGAAGTCACCCACGGTGGTGCCAATCACGATTTCCTTCTTGGCCGGGTCGGCAGCCAGGGCAGAGCCGGCTACGGCCAGGCCCAGCAGCGAGGCGGCCAGCGCCTTGATGACAAATCTACGCATACGAACTCCTTGCAATATACAGGTAGGGGAAAATGCCGGGCTGGCCATGCCGCCCGGTCTGGAATCAATCAGTTCAACGCTTGTCCAGCCGCGAGGCCAGCCGGTTGCCGGCAAACTGGATGATCTGCACGATCAGTACCAGCAGCAGCACCATGGCCACCATCACGTCGGTCTGGAAGCGGTAATAACCATAACGGATGGCCAGATCGCCAATGCCGCCGCCACCCACCACACCAGCCACGGCGGAATAGCTCAGAAAGCTGATGGTGAGAATGGTCAGACTGGAAATCAGCCCGGAGCGCGCCTCGTTCAGCAGCACCTTGACGATAATCTGCATGGGGCTGGCGCCCATGGCTTCGGCCGCCTCCACCACCCCGCGCGGAATTTCGCGCAGGGTTTGCTCGACCAGGCGGGCAAAATAGGGAATGGCGGCAAACGATAGCGGCACAGCGGCGGCCACCGGGCCGATGGTGCTGCCAACGATCATGCGCGTCAGCGGTACCAGCGACACCATCAGGATGATGAAGGGGAAGGAGCGCACCAGGTTCACCGTCCAGCCCAGCAGGCCATTGACCCAGCGGTTGGCAAACAGCTGGCCCGGCTGCGACAAATACAGCACGATGCCCAGCGGGCCACCCAGGGCAATGGCGGCCGCCAGCCCCACGGCCAGCATCAGGGCCGTCTCGCGGCAGGCCTGCCAGATTTCCGGAGCCATGCTGGCCAGATCAGCCAGCGCTGCGGCAAAAGTCAGTTCTTCCATTACGCGGCCTCCAGCAGCGAGCGCGCCAGCGCCGAACGGGCATCCACTTCCCCCCCGTTAACTTCCACGACCTCCACCACGCTGCCCGCATCCAGCACGGCAGCGCGATGGCAGATGGAGCGCACTACGTGCATTTCGTGGGTGACGATCACCACCGTCACGCCAAAGCGCTGATTGATATCTTTCAGACAGTCCAGAATCGATTGGGTGGTCTTGGGGTCGAGAGCCGAGGTGGGTTCGTCCGCCAGAATCACCTTGGGGCGCGGCGCCAGTGCCCGGGCGATGCCCACCCGCTGCTTCTGCCCGCCGGAGAGCTGCGCCGGATAGTGCTGCGCCCGGTCGGCCAGGCCGACAATCTCCAGGCACTCGGCGACCCGGCTGGCGATGTCTGCCGCACTCCAGCCAGCAATTTCCAGCGGGAAAGCGATATTGCCGGCCACCGTGCGGTTGGCCATCAAATTGAATTGCTGGAACACCATGCCCAGTTGCTGGCGCGCCCGGCGCAGTGCCTTGGCATCCAGCGCGGTCAGGTCCTGCCCGGCTACGATCACGGCACCGCTATCAGGCCGTTCCAGCAGATTGATCAGTCGCAGCAGGGTGGATTTGCCGGCACCGGAAAAACCGATCAGGCCAAACACTTCGCCAGCACCAATCGACAGTGAAGTATCGCAGACAGCATCAAACCAGCCGCCGTCGGGCCGGCGAAAGCGCTTGCAGATATTTTGCAGATGAATCATTCAAACACTCCAGAATGCAGAAAGCCCGCCAATGACTGCGGCGGGCTAGGGCATGGAATCTTTGAATGCTTGGTAAAGATTATATAAGCAGAAGGAGTTGTCTCGGGGTCTGCTTACCCACGCTTTAGCTGTTTTACGCCCGCAAGCTGTGTCAAATCGGCGATCAAGTTTGGATGCATTTGAACATGGACTTTCACATTGCGTCAAGCGCAATGCAGCATTCCTGCTATGAAAGCACGTTTTTTGCAGAAAAACAGCGTTATTACACCAGAATACTCAGGAATCAAGCAGTGTTTTATCAATCGGCAATCACCGATATTCCATTGCGAAAACCACCCCGACACCCTGCTCAGGCCGGCAACAGGGAGGCGCAGATCGGCAGGTGGTCGGACAGCCGTGACCAGGGCCGGCCATGCTGCACTTCGGCACTCACCACCCGCAGGCCGCGCACATAAATGCGATCCAGCGGCAGCACTGGCATGCGCGCCGGGAAACTCAGCGCATAGCGCCCGCTCTTTTGCAGAAACACCTCTTGCAGGCCGGCCTCCTGCAAGCAGTGGCTGGCCTCCCCCTGCCAGTCATTGAAGTCGCCAGCCAGGATGATGGGCACATCCGGCGCAATGGCAGCACCGATGTAATGCACCAGATTGGCATATTGCTTGCGCCGGTCGCGCGCCAGCAGGTTGAGATGGGCACACAGCGCCACCACCGGCTGCTGCCAGCCCTTGGGCAGCATCACGCAATGCAGCACACCACGACTTTCGAAACGGTTGACCGATATATCACGATTGCACCACTCGATGATGGGATAGCGCGACAGCAGCGCATTGCCATGGTGGCCATGCTCATAAGCCGCATTCAGCCCGTAGGCCACCTTGTGGTCCAGCCGGCGCGCCAGATAGTGGTGCTGTGGCTGCAAGGGCCAACCCTCATGGCGCAAGGCGCGCAGCAGGTTCTTGCCTTGCACTTCCTGCAAAAACAGCAGGTCGGGCGACAGCGTTTCCAGCGCCTGGGCAATTTCTTCCACGCGCAGGTGACGGTTGAGCGGCGACATACCCTTGTGGATGTTGTAGGTAGTGACATTGAGCGGTTTCATGACTCTATCCATAGCCCACTCAGGCAGGGCAGCGCCAGTCCCCTGCGCAGATGAAGTGAAAAAAGAACCGAAACTGTGCACATCAGGCCGGCAAGGCGGTAGTCACCATGCAAAGCGGCAGGCGGCATCAGGATGCTGGCCTGGCAATTGGCCTGGCACTTGCGGGTCAGCGCAGCCATGGACACAGACAATTGAGTGCTTACTTCAGGTAAGAACGCACAATCCGCATCACCTGGTCCACCTCTTCCTGCCGGGCCGGCTGCGGTTCCGGCTGCTCGGTGGCTGGCTCTGGTGACAGCAGGTGCTCACGCAGATGGCCTTCCAGCACCTCGGCCATCAGTCCGTTCACCGCCCCGCGAATGGCCGCTATCTGCTGCAACACCGCCATGCACTCCTGCCCTTCTTCCAGTGCGCGCTCAATGGCCGCGGCCTGGCCTTTGATGCGCCTGACCCTTGCCAGTAAAGGTTTTTGACCCTTGATGGTATGTCCCATGCTGCTATTTTCCTTCTCAAAACATACTAGGGGGTAGTATATTGCGTGCAATTGCCAATACGAAGCCCGTCATCATGCCACCTCTTTCCGAACTGATACAGCAAGGCTCGACCAATCTATGGTTGTTCATACCATCCGCCATCCTGCTGGGTGCACTGCATGGTCTGGAGCCGGGCCACTCCAAGACGCTGATGGCGTCTTTCATCATCGCCATCCGCGGCAGCATTCCCCAGGCAGTATTGCTTGGCCTGTGCGCGGCGCTGTCGCATTCGCTGGTGGTGTGGATGCTGGCCGCCGCGGCACTGCATTTTGGCAACCAGCTGCTGGTGGAGCAGGCCGAGCCCTGGCTGCTGATGCTGTCCGGCCTGATCGTGCTGCTGATTGCCGGCTGGATGTGCTGGCGCACGCGGCAGGACAATCTGGCTGCCCGCGCCTGGCAGCATGCACCGCACGGCGGCAAGATCATCAACACCGGCCATGGCCTGGTGGAGCTGCTGATCAGCCCCACGCAGCCGCCCCATCTGCAGCTCTACTGCTATAACAATCACATGCGCCCGCAGCCACCACAGGCCGACGTGCGTTACCAGCTGCAGCTGCGCCGCGATGATGGCCACAGCGAAACCCATGAGTTGCTGCCACATGGCAAGATTTTGCAATGGGCCAGCCCGGTGGCCGCACCACACCAGTTTGATGTCACGCTGGACATGCAGCACGGCGGCCACGGCCACCAGTTTGCCGTCCGCTTCGGCCCACCGCCGACCCAGCGCTATCGTACGCAAGCCGCCCTGTCAGCAAGCAGCCGTGGCCAAATAGCGCTGAGCCGCCCACAGCAACGCCATTCGCAAGCTGCCGCCAGTGCCGTTTATCAGGATGCGCATGAAAAAGCCCATGCCGATGAAATTGCCCGCCGCTTTGCCGGCAAGCCGGTGAGCACGGCGCAGATCGCGCTGTTTGGCCTGACTGGCGGGCTGATGCCCTGCCCCGCCTCGGTCACCATCCTGCTGCTGTGCCTGCAACTGAAACGGGTGGCGCTGGGCGTGACCATGGTGGCGTCCTTCAGCCTGGGGCTGGCACTGTCGCTGGTCAGCGTAGGGGTCATTGCCGCCTGGGGCGCCCAGAAACTGGGGCAGCGCCTGGGTAGTCTGGATGGCGTGGCACGGCGGCTGCCTTATCTGTCCAGCCTGCTGATGCTGCTGATCGCACTGGTGATGATGGTGCAAGGCTGGCGACAACTGGCCGCCTGAGCGGGCTGCCAGAAACAAAAAAACGAGGCCTGGGCCTCGTTTTTTTGTTTGTTGCTCATCAATGGAGGCTCAGGCCTTGATCCAGCCCAGCGCAATCGGCTTGGCCAACAGCAGGCGATACACCCCATTCAAGGACTGTAACAGCCGTGGCCCGCAGGCTGGCCAAGCCAGTGCCAGCATCCGGCTATACAGCAAGGGCAGCAGCAGGCCACCCAGGATATCCAGCGGCCAGTGCACCCCCAGATAAATGCGCGACCAGCCCACAAGCACAGTCAGCAACAGCAGCATGCGGCCGAGGCGAGCCTTGCCTGCCAGCCAGAAGGCATAGGCGGTGGTAGCAAAGATGGTGGTGTGATCGCTGGGAAAGGACGGGTCGGCTGCATGATCGATAAAGCGGTAGCCCAGCCCGATGGCAAAGGGGCGTGGGTGGTCCCACAGCAGGCCGATCAGCTGGTTGCACAGCAGGGCCAGGCCTACGCTGAGCAAGACTCTCAGCGCTCTTTCCCGCTGTGGCTGCTCACCCCACAACCACATGCCCAGCAGCAGCAGCGGAATCAGCAGCACCAGGTATTTGGCCAGAAAAATGGCCAGGGTGATGACTGCCAGCGGTGACGCCGGCGTGGCATTGATGGACAGGAACAGAGCCTGGTTAACGCTTTCCAGTACAAACATGTAGGGTCGGTAACAAAAGTAAAACCGCATTGTAACCAGCACGACATGGGCTGTCCTTGCGTGTTTTGTGACAATCGGGCATACATCGCTGACAAGATCCACCACGGCCGATCACGTCGGGTAGCAGGGCGGCAAGGGGACGGTACCGCCCTGAAGTCACCATGGCACAGCCATGCCAGCAACAAGTGGCAGCAGCCCATTGCCGCAAAAATGTTCAAACTTTCCGTTCTGTTGTAAAGTCGTTTTCTTTTGTTTCGTTATAAAGAAACCATCATGCGCGCCACACCCGCCCCTGCAGCGCCCGTCGCCGTCAGCCTGCGCCAAGCTTTTGTCTTCTGGCTCAAGCTGGGTTTCATCAGCTTTGGCGGCCCCGCCGGGCAAATCGCCCTGCTACACCAGGAACTGGTGGAAAAACGGCGCTGGATCTCGGAGCGGCGCTTCTTGCATGCGCTCAATTACTGCATGCTGCTGCCGGGGCCGGAAGCGCAGCAGCTGGCTACCTATATCGGCTGGCTGATGCACCGCAGCTGGGGTGGCATCATCGCTGGCGGCCTGTTTGTGCTGCCATCGCTATTCATCCTGATCGGCCTGTCCTGGCTGTATCTGGCGCTGGGCCAGCTACCGCTGGTAGCCGGGCTGTTTTACGGCATCAAGCCGGCCATTGTCGCCATTGTGCTGCAGGCCGCGCTACGCATCGGCCAGCGTGCGCTGAAAAACCGGCTGTTGTGGTCGCTGGCAGCGGCCTCCTTCGTGGCACTGGCGCTGTTTGGCCTGCCGTTTCCGCTGATCGTGCTGTCCGCCGCCGCCATCGGCTATCTGGCCGGACGGCACAACCCGGCGCTGTTTGCCACCGGCAAGGGCGGCCACGGCCAGCCTGCAACCGCCAGCGGCCCGGCACTGATCGACGATGACACGCCCACGCCGGCGCATGCCCGCTTCAGCCTGTCCGGACTGCTGCGGGTGTTGGTGGCCGGCAGCCTGTTATGGGCCGTGCCACTGCTCGTACTGCTCAGCCACTATGGCTGGCAGCATCCATTTACCCAGATGAGCTGGTTTTTCACCAAGGCAGCCTTGCTGACTTTTGGTGGTGCCTATGCGGTATTGCCCTATGTCTACCAGGGCGCGGTCAGCCACTACGGCTGGCTGAGTGCCGGCCAGATGATGGACGGACTGGCGCTGGGCGAAAGCACACCCGGGCCGCTGATCATGGTGGTGACATTTGTCGGCTTTGTCGGCGGCTATCAGCATGTGAGCGACTGCGCGCCCTGGCTGGCTGGCATCATGGCCGCCTGCCTGGTGACCTGGTTTACCTTCTTGCCGTCTTTTCTGTTCATTCTGGCTGGCGGGCCGCTGATCGAGCGTACTCACGGCACGCTGTCGCTCACCGCGCCGCTGACCGCCATCACCGCGGCAGTGGTGGGGGTGATTGCCAATCTGGCGCTGTTCTTTGGCTGGCATGCTCTATGGCCACAGGGCTGGCAGGCCGGGCCAGACTGGGTGGCCGTGCTGATTGCCCTGGCGGCGGGTGTGGCGCTGTTGCGCTACAAGGTGGGGGTGATTCGGGTGCTGGCAGCCGCCGCACTCAGCGGCTGGCTGCTCAGCCTATGAACAGCGTCTAAGCCTATTCGAGGCCAAGGCGGGACGGCAGCAGGCGGATGGCTGCGGCATTGGAGGGGGAAAACACCAGCTCGGCTGCCTGCTGCCAGGGCAGCCATTGCTGGGCGGTGTGTTCGCCCGGAGCCAGTTGCACCTCCTGCGCATGCACCAGTTGCAGGCCAAACACATACTCGTCGTTATGCGTGACCCCGGCAGGATAACGGTGACGCCAGTGCGGGTAGATTTCGTAACGGTTGTGCAGCTGCCAATCTGTCAGCTGATGCGCGGCGGCCACCAGGCCGGTTTCTTCCAGCAGTTCGCGGCAGGCGGTTTGCAGCAGGCTTTCCTCGCCCTCGCGGCTGCCGGTGACCGATTGCCAGTAGCCGGCCTTGTCGGCACGCTCGATCAGCAATACCTGGCCATCTGCAGTGTGAATCACCACCAGCACCGATACTGGCTGCTTAGTGCCCATCGCTGCGACTCCCGCCATGCTCGGACTGGCTGGCCGCCAGCAGGCCGGCCAGCTCCACTGCCGACTTGACGCCCATTTTCTCGAATACCCGCGAGCGGTGCACTTCCACGGTTTTCATGCTGATGGAGAGCTCCTCGGCAATCTGCTTGTTGAGCTTGCCCAGCAAGATCAGCTGCATGACTTCCTTTTCACGCTCGGTGAGTGAGGCCAGCAGCGTACTGACACGCTGGCGACGGCCATGCACGGCACGGTTGGCCTCGTCCTGGCGCAGCATCTTTTCCACCCGCGCCAGCAGCACTTCGTCATCAAAGGGCTTTTCCATGAAATCCAGCGCGCCCAGCTTGATGGCCGCCACCGCATGCGGCACATCGCCATGCGCTGTCAGCATGATGGCGGGCGGGCAATAAGCCCAGTCGGCCAGCCGCTCCAGCAGCATGATGCCGGACATGCCGGACATGCGCAGATCGACAATCAGGCCGTTGAAGCCGGTATCCGGCCCGCTCGCCAGGAACTCCTCGGCGCTGTCAAAGCCGCTGACCTGATAACCCTGGCCATCCAGCAACCAGATCAAGGCCTGCCGCACGGCGGCATCGTCATCCACAATCGCCAGTCGCTTGCCGCTCATGCCTGCTCTCCCCGGCCGGGCAGCGCCACGGCCACATCGCTGACAATACGCACATCCCGCTGCGGGTAAGGAATCTCGATGCCCAGTTCCTTGAAGCGCCGCCAGATGGCCAGATAGATTTCCGACTTCAGCCCCATGAAGCCGTTTTCCGGGTCTTTCACCCAGATGCCCAGCTCCAGATTGATACCGCTATCGGCAAATGCCGTGACAAAAGCGGCCGGCGCGGGATCGGTCGGCACCCGCGGGTGTACGGCGGATTCGCGCAACACGGCCAGCGCCTGATCCAGATCGGTAGCGTAATCCACCTGAATGGGCAGGCTGATCCACATCGCCTTGTCCGAATAGGACTGGTTGATCACGGTATTGGAAATCAGCGCGTCGTTCGGCACCAGTGCCTCGGAGCCGTCGGCGCTTTTCAGCACCACATAGCGCGAGGTGATCCGGGTGACGTAGCCAACACGGTTATCCACCATCAGCCGGTCGCCGATGCGGATGGAGCGATCCAGCAGGATGATGAAGCCAGAGACATAATTGCTGGCGATCTTTTGCAGACCAAAACCCAGCCCCACACCCAGCGCACCACCGAATACCGACAGCACGGTCAGATCGATGCCTACCACCGGCAGGGCAATCAGCACCGCCACCACGATGAGCAGGGTGCGCGCCATCTTGGAAAACACGATGCGCAGCGACAGGTCCATGTGCTTGAGCCCCATCACCCGCGCCTCGATCACCCGGCTGACCCACAAGGCCACCACCACGATGATGGACACCCACAGCATGGCGTTGAGGATGGTCAGCAGGTCCAGATGGGTCTTGCCCACGGTAAAGGACACCGATTGCAGCCAGTCCAGCATCACATCATCAAAGCCGATGGCCCAGCTGACAAAACCCAGCCACAGCACGGTGGCGATGAAGTGTTCGGAATGGCGTTCGAACTTGCCCTTGGGCAGGGCCTGGCGCATCACCGAGGAAAACAGCCGGATCACCCCCAGCCAGAACAGCATGGCGGTAAACAGCGGCAGCAAGTGCGGCCGGCTATGCGTCAGCAGATTCCAGCCGACAATGCACAGCAGCATGCTGACCAATGCCACACTGGGCAACACCAGCCGGAAGGCGGTGTAGCTGACGAAACGCTCGTAGCGCTCCGGGTGGTGCTGAAACCAGCGGCGGAACACCTGCCGTGCGGCAAAGGTCCCCAGCAGCAGGCACAGCACAGCCAGCAGCAACTGGCTCAGACCAGTGCCGGTCTGGGCAGCGGTCACCACCGTGTCAAAATTCATTTCTTCACGAACTAGCAGCACCTGATTCTCCTTGGCAGCACGCCATGACCTTACTGGCCAGCCGCCGCATCCTGCACACGACCTTCCACCAGCCGCAATATGCGTTGCGCCCGTCCGGCCAGCTCCAGATCATGCGTGACGATGATCAGGCTGGTGCCCAGGCCCTCGTTCAGCTCCAGCATCAGGTCGAACACCTGGCGCGCGGTCTGGTAATCCAGATTGCCGGTCGGCTCGTCGGCCAGCAGACAGGCCGGCTGCGTCACCAGCGCGCGGGCAATGGCCGCACGCTGCCGCTCGCCACCGGACAACTCACCCGGCTTGTGCTGCAAGCGTTGCGACAGCCCCACCCGCTCCAGCATGGCAGCCGCCTGTTCGGCGGCCTCCTTGCGCGGCAGGCGGCGAATCAGCAAGGGCATCATCACGTTTTCCAGCGCGGTGAATTCCGGCAGCAGATGATGGAACTGGTAAACAAAGCCCAGCGACTGGTTGCGCAGCACGCCACGCTCAGCCTCGGACAGGCTGGCCAGATCGCGTCCCAGCACTTCCACCACGCCCTGTGTCGGCGTATCCAACCCGCCCAGCAGGTGCAACAGCGTACTTTTGCCCGAGCCGGAAGCTCCCACAATCGCCAGCCGCTCGCCCTTGTCCACCCGCAGCGTCACATCGGACAGCACGGTCAGGTTGAGCCGGCCTTCGCTATAGGTTTTTCCCAGGTTGCGGCAGTTCAGCACATTACTCATAGCGCAGCGCCTCCGCCGGCTGGGTGCGCGCTGCGCGCCAGCTGGGATAAATGGTGGCCAGCAAGGCCAGCAGCAGGGCAATCACGGTAATGGTGCTCACGTCGCCCAGCTGCACGTCGGATGGCAGGTAGTCGATCATATACACCTCGCTGGACAGCAGCTTGGTCCCCAGCACTTTTTCGATCAGCGGCACGATCACGTCCAGATTCAGCGCCACCAGCACCCCACCGGCCACCCCGGCCAGCGTGCCGCTGATGCCAGCCACCGAACCCTGAATCATGAAAATCTTCATGATGCTGGACGGTGCTGCGCCCAGCGTACGCAGGATAGCGATGTCGGCCTGCTTGTCGGTCACCACCATCACCAGCGTGGACACCAGATTGAAAGCCGCCACCGCCACGATCAGCGTGAGGATGATGGTCATCATGCGTTTTTCAATCTGCACCGCACGGAAGTAATTGGCATTGGTATCGGTCCAGTCGGTCACTTGCGACTGCTGGCCCAGCGCCTGCTGCAGATTGGCTTTCACCAGCGGAGCCAGCATCGGGTCGTCCAGTTTCAACCGCACGCCGCTGACGGTATCGCCAAGGCGCGACAACACCTGGGCATCCTGCAGATGGATCATCGCCAGCGAGGCGTCGTATTCGAACATGTCCACCTTGAAGATGCCGATGACGGTGAACTGCTTGTAGCGCGGAATCATCCCCGCCGGCGTCACCGTGCCCTGCGGCGTGAACAGCGTAACCTTGTCGCCCATGCCGACACTGAGCTGGCGCGCCAGCTCCACGCCCAGCACGATGCCGAACTGGCCGGGCTTCAGGGCCTCCAGCTTGCCTTGCAGCATGTGCTGGCCCACGTCCACCACCTTGTCTTCCAGTACTGGCTCGATGCCGCGCACCAGACCGCCGCGCACATTGCCATAGGCGGAAAACAGGCCCTGGCCATTCACGAAGGGGGCGGCGGCCACAACGTGGGCATCGCGCTCGGCCACCTTGGCCACGCTTTGCCACTGCGGCAGACGCCCGTCATAGGCGGAGATTTCCACATGCGATGCCACGCTGAGGATGCGGCCACGGATTTCCTTCTGGAAACCGTTCATCACCGACAGCACGATGATCAGCGCCGCCACGCCCAAGGCGATGCCGACAATGGAAATCAGGGAAATAAAGGAGATAAAACCATTGCGCCGTTTGGCGCGCAGATAACGCAGCCCGATCAGGACTTCAAAAGGCCATTGCATGCCGGTCTGCCTTTCAGGGCTGGTAGGGGTTGTGCAGGCTTTGCATCAGCCGCACCAGGAAATCCTTGACCTGCTGTTCGTCACAGCCCATCAGAATGGCATCTTCCAGCGCGTCTTGCGCCATCTGCTGCAATTCCTCCAGGTTTTCGTTCATTACCTTGATTTTTTCCACGCAGGCGACAATGCCGCCTTGCGGGTCTTTCCATACCGGAATGTCAATATTCATGGCCATGCCTGGCTAATCCTGAAAACGCAATGCCCGCCAAAGCGGGCATCGTGATGATGGTCAGCCGCCAGCGGTTCAGCCGGCGACCTTTTTCTTCTTGCCGTGGCCAGACTTGCCGGCACGGGCGGGCTTGTCACTGCGCGCCGACTTGCCGCCCTTGCTGGCTTTCTCGGCCTTGCCGCCCTTTTTCTTGCTGGCGGGCGCTTCGGCGACAGCCTTGCACTTCTTGCCTTTGCGACATTTTACCTTGGGCGCTGCCGCTGCACTGTTGTCACGCGACTTGGCGGCGACACTGTCGGCGGCACCCGGCAATTCATCCGCGGCCTGCACATTGGCATTGTTGCGGTTGATGCGGCGCGCGCCATTCCAGCGGCTTTGCCAGTAGCTCTGGTTCAGGTTCACCACTTCGACATTGCGCCCGGTACGCGGCGCATGGATGAACTTGCCGTTGCCCATATACATGCCAACATGGGAATAGGCAAAACCGCGGGTATTGAAGAAGACCAGATCGCCGGCGACCAGTTCACTTTTATCGACGGCCTTGCCGATATGCGCCATCTCGGCCGAGGTACGAGGCAAATTGACCTTGAGGGATTTCTGGAATACATAACGGACAAAACCGCTGCAATCCAGACCACTGACCGGCGAATTGCCACCAAAACGGTAGGCCACGCCCAGCAGGCTCATGGCCTGCAGCAGCAAATCCCCTACAGCATCCTCGCCAGGCGAGGCATACTTGGCAATGGGGTCTTCCGAGGCCTCGACCTTGGGCCGTGCATCCTGCACATTTTTTTCCGGTGCGGCCTGGGCAAAAACCATGACGCCAGCAAGCATCACGGCGAGTAATCGGAGTTGCAATTTCATAGGCCGCACTCTATCGGACAGGGACGGGAGTGTAAAGCCAACTTGGACACCAATCAGCCCATGCTCAGAGAAACTCTTGTTGCAATGCGCGACCTTCCGCGCCTGAAGGAAATCAGCGGCATCCTCATCCGCCACGGCCTGGGAGAGTTCGCCCAGCGCCTGCGCCTGCCGCGCGCCATGGAAAAAGCCGGCGAATGGCTGAACCTGCACCTGCCCGATGCCGACGCGGGCCTGCCCACTCCGGTCAGGGTGCGGCTGGCCTTCGAAGAGCTAGGCCCCACCTTCATCAAGCTGGGGCAAATCCTGTCGACGCGGGTGGATGTATTCCCCGCCGAGTGGATTGCCGAATTCGAAAAACTGCAGTCCACGGTGCCCCCGGTGGACCCGGCCTCGGTCCGTCTACTGGTGATCAAGGCCCTGGGCAAACCGCCGGAAGAGCTGTTTGCCAGCTTTGATGAAAAGCCCATCGGTTCGGCCTCCATCGCCCAGGTGCATTTCGCCACCCTGCATGATGGCAGCCATGTGGCCGTCAAGCTGCGCCGCCCCGGCATCGTTGAAAAGGTGGATGCCGACCTGCGCATCCTGGCGCATCTGGCCACGCTGATCGAAATGGAATTCCCCGATGCGCGGCGCTTCCAGCCGGTGGAAATCGTCGCCCAGTTTTCCCGCTCGCTCAAGCGCGAGATGGATCTGGCAGTCGAGGCGCGCAATATGGAACGCTTCGCCCGTGACTTTGCCGATGACGCCCAGGTGGTGGTGCCGCACGTGTACTGGGACTACACCAATCCGGCGGTGAATGTGCAGCAGCACATTGATGGCGTACCGGCCAGCCGGCTGGACCAGCTGGCCGACAGCGGGCTGAACCCGGTGGAGCTGGCCAGCCGTGGCGCAGATGCCGTGCTGAAGATGATTCTGCTCAACGGCTTTTTCCATGCCGACCCGCACCCCGGCAATGTATTTTTCCTGCCGGAACACCGCATTGCCTTTATCGATTTCGGCATGGTGGGGCGCATCAGCCATGGCCGGCGCGACGAAATCGTCGACCTGCTGGCGGCACTGGCCGAGCGCAACGAGCACGCCATGATGGACGTGCTGGTGGAGTGGACCGGCAACACCCCGGTGGACGAGCAGAAATTTGCCTACGACATCAGCGAGTTCATGTTCCAGTACGAACACGTGCCGCTGAAAGACCTCAACATCAGCCAGCTGATCACCGACATCATGGCGCTGATCCGCGACCACGGCATTTTGCTGCCGCCAGACATGGCCATGCTGTTCAAGGCGCTGATCACGCTGGAAGGGCTGGGCCGCCAGCTCGATCCGGATTTCCAGCTGGTGGAGCATATCACCCCCTTTGTGCGCGAACTGATGCTGGCGCGCTACCACCCGAAAACCCTGCTCAAGCGCGGCAAGCTGACACTGCAGGAAACGCTGGGCATGCTGACCGGCCTGCCCCGTGACATCCTGCGCCTGTCCAAGGACATCCGTCAGGGCAAGTTCCGCATCAATCTGGACCTGCAACGGCTGGACAGCTTCGGCAAACAGCTGGACCGCAGTACCAATCGTCTGACCATGGCCATCGTCACCGGCTGCCTGATCATCGGCTCCTCCATCGTGATGACGGTCAACGCCGGGCCCAAGCTGTTCGGCCTGCCCTTCTTCGGCTTCATCGGCTTCATGATCGCCCTGTTCAACAGCGTATGGCTGATCTGGTCGATCTGGCGCTCAGGCAAGGAGCTGTAATGCGCCGGTTCATACTGCTCACCCTGCTGCTCAGCACACCGGCACTGGCGCTGCAGATTGTCGAGCTGGGCTGGCGGCAAGCCAGCGAGCTGCAAAGCGCCCTGCAAGCGCAACTGCTGCCGGATGAACGGCTCAGCGCACTGGACAACAAGCTGATCATTGACGCCAGCCCTGAACGGGAAGCCCGCCTGGCAGAGCTGGCACGCCAGCTGGATGTGCGCCCGGTCAGCCTGCGGCTGGAAGTGAGCCAGTCCGGCAGCAGTGTACAGAGCCAGTCCGGCGTACAGCTGCAAGGCAATATCAGCATCGGTCGCATCCTGCCCGGCAGTGCGGGTAATGGCGTCGCCTTGTCCGCGCAGCAGGACAGCCGCAGCCAATCCGGCCAAAGCCTGCAAAGCCTTACCTTGCTGGATGGCCGCAGCGGTTTCATCCAGACCGCCAACAGCCGCCCGCTGCCCTGGCTGTTGCTGACGCCGCAAGGCAATATCGTGCGCGGCAGCAGCTGGCAAGAGGCCGTCAGTGGCTTTTACGCCCTCCCCCACCTGCAGGGTGAGCGGGTGCTCATCGAACTGGCAGTCAGCCAGCAGGCCTTTGCCGGCAACCAACTCAAGGGCAGCCAGCTTTCCACCACGGTGGCCGGGCGGCTGGGTGAGTGGATAGAAGTGGGCAGCATAGGCCGCGACGAGCAAGGCCGCAGCAGCTTGCTGATTGGCACGGGCCGGCAGTTGCTAAGCGGCCAGCAATCCGTGCGCATCCGCGTGCAGGCCTTGCCTTAGCGTTTTGCCACCAGATAACAATCACTCCAGATGGCACTTGTCTTTGTAAATAATAATGATTATCATTTGCAAAACATATCACTCAGGAGCTGTCATGAATGCAATGCTGGTAGGCGCGGATACGCTGGGCAATATTCCCGAGGTGCTGCAAGAGTTCGGCATCACCATTCACCGCCACCTGAACGGGCGCAACAGTTCACACCAGCGCAAGAGCGACCGCCTGCCGGCCGGCACCGATCTGCTCATCCTGTTTACCGATTTTCTCGGCCACAATGTGATGCGCCATTTCCGCGCACTGGCTGCAGAAGAACAAGTTCGCTTCATCGCCTGCCGCCGCTCGGTCTGTGCCCTGAAACAGTCGCTGGACTGCGCCGGCCTCTCCAGCAAGCAGTGCGGCAGCTGTCCGCAGCGCTGTCAGCCTGCCAGCAGCAACAAGAAACGCCATTAAGCAAAAAGCCGGGCATTGACCCGGCTTTCAGGCTGCTGACAAAGTAAACTGGTGCGATTTCACTGGACCCGGCAAAGCCGGGCCTCTCGACTAAGTGATTGATTCCGCAGCCTTCCAATTTACTCCCCATCCCCCCGCCCTTGCCCTGCAAGGGAGCCTCGCTTTCCTTTCGAAAAGCGAGAGGGGTTTGTCAATAATCTGAAAGCCGGGCATTGACCCGGCTTTGCTCTTTCCACCTTACAGCCTTACTCTCCGCGGCCTGCCTTGCGAGCGGCTTGCTGCAACAACTGCAGCTGATGGGAAAACTGGCGGCAGTTGCCGCACATCCACAAATGCACCCGCAAGCGCACGTATTGCCATTGGTTCAAGGGCTGGTCCATTCCCTGCGATATCAGGCGGCTGGCCTGCCGGCAACTGATTTTCATGCGTGGGCCTCCCCGGTCCAGCGAATTTCAAAACACTCGCGCAAGCTCATGCGGGCGCGATACAGCAGCACTGAACAGTTAGTCGCCGTCACGTCCAGATTGTTACAGATTTCGGCAATTTCCAGCCCCATCACCTCGCGCATGACAAAAGCCATGGCCGTGCGCCGGGGCATCACCTCGGAACAGCGCTCGAACACTTCCCAGAACTGGCGCGACATCAGCGACTCTTCCGGCCCGCTCCAGGCCTTGATCTTGTCCTGCCAGTGGCCATTCTTGCTGAACAGGCCGTCAAAGTCGCTGTCGTCGGTTTCATCCTCCAGCGATTCGAACAACACCTCCTTGCCCTTGCGCCGTAGCCGGTCGATCAGCTTGAAGCGCAGGATGGAAGTGAGCCAGGTGCGCAGACTGGACTTGCCATTGAAACTGTCCCCCGACTCCAGCGCCGCCAGCACGGTTTCCTGCACGATTTCATTGGCAGCGTCGCGATCGCGCAGCTGCGCCAAGGCATAGCGCTGCAGATAGGCCAGTTCGGCTTCCAGGTCGGCATGGGCAATCATGGCTCAGTCTCCACGACAGTAATCGACGGCATGTTCCAGCCGGTCCACGGTAATCACTTCCAGCCCTTCGATGGGTTGGCGCGGCTTGTTGGCCGTGGGCACGATGGCGCGGCTGAAGCCCAGTTTGGCGGCTTCTTTCAGCCGCTCCTGCCCGCGTGACACCGGGCGCACTTCGCCGGCCAGCCCCACCTCGCCAAACACCACCAGCTTTTCCGGCAAGGGCTTGTTACGCAAGGACGACACCATGGCCAGAATCACGGCCAGGTCGGCTGCCGGTTCGCTGATCTTGACCCCGCCCACCGCATTGAGAAACACGTCCTGATCAAAGCAGGCCACGCCACCGTGGCGGTGCAGCACCGCCAGCAGCATGGCCAGCCGGTTTTGCTCCAGACCCACGGCCAGTCGCTTGGGCTGCATGCCATGGCAATCATCCACCAGTGCCTGGATTTCCACCAGCAGCGGGCGGCTGCCCTCTTGTGTGACCAGCACGCAGGAGCCGGCCACATCATCCCGATAGGAAGACAAAAAGATGGCCGAGGGGTTGGACACGCCTTTGAGACCGCTTTCGGTCATCACGAACACACCCAGCTCATTGACTGCGCCAAAGCGGTTCTTGATGGCGCGGATCATGCGGTAGTTGGAGTGCGCATCGCCCTCGAAATACAGCACGGTGTCCACCATGTGTTCGAGTACGCGCGGGCCGGCCAGCGAACCTTCCTTGGTGACATGGCCCACCAGCAGGATGGTGGTGCCGGTCTGCTTGGCCATGCGGGTCAGCTGGGCGGCACATTCACGCACCTGCGATACCGAACCGGGGGCCGAGGTCACCTGCTCGGTATACAGGGTCTGGATGGAGTCGATGACCGCCACTTCCGGCTGCTCTTGCTTGAGCGTTTCCAGAATGGCTTCCAGGCGGATTTCCGCCAGCAAGTTGACCTGGCTGGGGTCAACCGCCAGCCGCGAGGCACGCAGGGCGATTTGCTGTGGCGATTCCTCGCCCGACACATACAGTACCTTGCGCCGCTTGCCGATGACGGCCAGCGCTTGCAACAGCAGGGTGGATTTGCCGATGCCGGGGTCGCCGCCGATCAGGATGACCGCACCGCGCACGATGCCGCCACCCAGCACGCGGTCCAGCTCGTCGATGCCGGAGGGGTCGCGCGGGACTTCTTCGGTCTTGACCTCGGACAGCACCTGCACCCGGGCATTGGTGGTGGACCAGGACTGGAAACGCGGGTTACTGGCTGCCGGGGTGGAAACAGCTTCTACCAGGGTGTTCCAGGCAGAACAATGGGGACACTGGCCCTGCCATTTCGGCACTTGGCCGCCGCACTCGGTGCAGCTGAAAACAGTTTTGGTTTTTGCCATCAGGAAAAGCGCAGGAAGGATTCAACCGGGATTGGCGTTATTGGCATTGTCGGCCGGGGGCTGGCCGTTGTCGGCAGGTTTGTTGCCATTGAGTTGCTGGATGATGTTGAGCAGGCGCTTCTGGTCTGGTTCACCGCTACTGCTGCCCGCCTTGGCCTTGGCTTTCTCAGCCCCACCATTATGACGAATGGCGGCCAGTACGGCCGCCACCTGCGGATCGCTCTTGGCGGCCTTGTCGGCCTCCTCACTGCTCAGTGGCGGCGGCGCTGCCGGGCTGGGTGCCGCACTGGAGGACTTGCCCTCTGCCGGGGTGGCGGCTGGTGCGGCAGCACCATCCTTGGCGGCGGACGCCGTGTCACCGTGTGGCTTGGGGCTGTCACTGGCTGGCGGCTCCATAGTGTCCAGCTTGTTCTTGGACATGTACTCGTTCATTTCGCGCCAGCCGGCGTAAATAGCCGCAGTGTCGGCCTCCGGGTTGCGCTTGAAGCACTCTTCCAGCGAGCGGCCGGTCTGGCGGCAGGCAGCGCCCAGCGCCTTGTGTGCCTCCTTGGACAGGCCGGACACATTATTGACCCAGTTGCAGCCGGCCAGCAGCACCAGCAAGGGCCAGATCCACAGACTCTTCATGCTCTCCCCCCATAGACCATCTGCCGGCCACCGCGTGCTGACCGGCCCTGTGCCGCTTACTCGCCCTTTTGACTGCGCAGGTCCAGTTCGACGATTTCGCCGCTCTGCCCCTTGCTGGCATCACTCATCCAGTGCAGCAGATAGGGCATCAGCGTGGCCAGATCAGCCCGCTCGCTCTTGGCTTCGCCCGGATGGGTGCGATTGCGTTGCGGCGAATTCACCGGACCCGGAATCAGCTGGTTGACGCGCAGGTTCGGATACACCTCCCACTCGTCAGCCGCCACGCGGGTCAGGTAGTTGAGGCCAGCCTTGGACGCGCCGAAGCCGCCCCAGTAAGCCGCCGGGTGCAGCGAATGGGTTTCACCCATGAACAATACCGAGGCGTCGGCCGACTCCTTCAACAGTGGCAGGCAGGCGCGGGTCAGCGCAAACGGTGCCACGGTATTGATGCGGTACTGGTTCATCCACTCGTCTATGCCCTGGTTGGACAGCGGCGACAAGGCATAAAAATGCGAGGCGCAATGCACGATGCCATCCAGCTGGCCCAGTTCGCGCTTGATCTGGAAAGCGGCGTTGCTCAATTGCTCGTCGGTCGCCGTCAGCAGATCCAGCGGAATGGCAGCAGGCTCTTTGCCACCGGCGGCCACGATTTCATCGTAGACCTTTTCCAGCCCCTTGACGCTGCGCGCCAGCAATACCACCGACGCACCGTGCGCGGCAAACGTCAGCGCAGCTTCCCGACCTACCCCTTGCGTAGCACCCGTCACCAGAATGACGCGGCCAGCCAGACAATCTTTGGCAAATGTTTGGTTCATATTGATTTTCTGCTGTGAGTCACCCGGCGGCGACCCGTGATGATGGCAAATCCTGTAATAGCTGGCGGGCGGCAGTCACACCGCTTTGCACCGCCCCTTCCAGCGTGGCGGGGTAGTCCGGGCACAGCCAGTCCCCCGCCAGAAAAACCGATTGTACCCTGCTACGGCAGTGTGGTCTTGTCAGTCCCACGGTTGAGGCAAAGGTGGCGCGCTTTTCCACGATCAGCTGCGCGGCGGTCGGCTGCAGGCCGTTCAAGGCCGGCAGCAGCTCACCGATATCGGTTTCCACCTTGCGCAGCAGCGCTTCGCGACTCAGCGCCTGTACCGCCAGCAGCGGTGCGCTGATGACAGCAGCCAGCAAGCCACGCTCACCAGACAGCGCCTGGCGGTCGAACAGCCAGTCCAGTGTGCCGCCCTGCAAGCCCATCATCGGCAAGGGCATGGCGATGTCGGCATCGTAGCGCAGGTATGCGGTATATATCGGCCAGTACTGGAAAGCCTTGACCTGCGCCTGCAAAACCGGCTCCTGCAACAGGGCGGCGGCGTGATAAGGCGCCAGCGCCACGATGGCCGCGTCGAAAGGCTGACCATCCACCAGCACGCCATGTGAGGCGGCTTGCAGCTGCTCCACCCGCACGCCGCCGCGCCACTGCACGCCCTGCTCGCTGAGCCAGCGCAAGGCCGGGGTGGGAAACAGTGCCGACAGGTCCTGCCTGGGCAGCAACAGGTCGCTGTCGGCACGACGGCCACCCAGGCTGTCGCGCAGCGTGGTCGCCAGAATCTGCATCGAGGCCTGCTCCAGCGGCGTATTGAGCGCCGACAGCACCATGGGCCGCCAGAATTGCTCCACCAGCCAGTCCGACTGGGTTTGCTGCTGCAACCAGCGCTTGACCGTACAGTCTTCGGCCAGCCGCCAGCCCTGACGCTGCAGGCTTTGCAAGGCGCGGGCCAAGCGCCACTTGTCCTGCCAGCCCAAGCCCTTGGCCGACAGCAGGCCAGCCAGCACATGCAGCGGGGCCGGCCAGCGTGGGCATTGCATGCGTATGCCATCCTGGCGATGCCAGCTCAAGGGCAGGCGCTGCATGGCCTGTTCGGGGTCGACACCCACTTTGCGCATCAGCCGCAGACACTGGTGATAGCCACCGATCAGAATATGCTGGCCGTTATCCAGCTGGCTGTCGCTGGCACTGATGCGGCGTGCCCGCCCGCCCGGCTCGCGCCCGGCTTCAAACAGCGTCAGCTCGGCGTGGCCAGCCAACTCAACGGCCGCCGCCAGGCCGGCCCAGCCGGCCCCGATGATGGCAATACGTGGAATGGCAGCCATGTCAGGATCAGGCCTGGTAACCCAGCACCCAGGTGCGCCAGGCCAGCCACAGCTTGCGCAGCGGCGTCAGCGACAGGCGCTGGTTGAGCACCTTGGCCGGACCGTCCAGCTGGATTTCCTCCAGCGTGGCGCGGTAAATGGCGGCCATCAGCAAGCCGGGACGCTGGCTTTTGCGGTCCACTGCCGGCAGCAAATCCCAGGCGCGGCGGTAGTATTCACGGGCACGCTCGATCTGGAAGCTCATCAGCGCGGCGAATTCCGGGGTTTCCTGATAACTGCTCAGATCACTGGCCGGCACATTGAAGCGCTGCAGTTCTTCTACCGGCAGGTAGATGCGACCACGGCGCACGTCCTCACCCACATCGCGGATGATATTGGTCAGCTGAAAGGCGATGCCCAGTTCGTGGGCGTATTTCAGTGTCTGCCGGTCCTGATAGCCGAAAATCTGCGCGGCCAGCTGGCCCACCACGCCGGCCACCCGGTGGCAGTACAGCAGCAAATCCTGAAAGCGCTCGTAACGGGCGAAGTCCAGGTCCATCTGCATGCCGTCGACAATTTCTTCCAGCAGGTTCTGCGGCAGGTCGAGCGCGGTCACATGCGGCTTGAGCGCCTGCATCACCGGATGCTCAGGCTGGCCGTGGTAGAGCTTGGTCACCTCGCCACGCCACCAGGCCAGCTTGGCACGGGCCACGCCCTCGTCGTGGCACTCGTCCACCACATCGTCCACTTCGCGGCAAAAGGCATACAGCGCGGTAATGGCATCGCGACGATCTGCCGGCAAAAAGCGGAAACTGGTGTAAAAGCTGGAGCCGCTGCTGGCGGCCTTGTCCTGACAATACTGCTGCGGCGTCACTCGCCTCTCCTCATCTGCCATCGGGCCTGCCGGAGCATCCCGAAGAATGGTTGTTATTGTCTGTAGCGGTCGCTGGAGCAGCCAACAAAATAGCGCGGCACTCCAGGGGCCAGGCGGCGCAACGCTGCACCAGTTTTTTTGTTAGCCGTGCTTAGCGGGCACGTAGCGCACGCCAGAACATATAAATCCAGTCGCGCCAGGTCAGCACCGGGCGCTGGCGAAACACATCGCCGCCACTGTCGTGCAGCTTTTTCAGAATACGCTCGCCGCCCATGATGACCAGCCGCAATTCCAGACCCAGCCGCCCCTTGAGCACCTTGCCCAGCGGCGCACCGGCCTGCAGCATTTTACGGGTGCGCTCGATTTGCGCCAGCATCATCGGCCGCCACAGGCCGGTGGCATCGCGCCCGGCGATCTGCGATTCGCGGATACGGAATTTCTGCAGATCATCCAGCGGGATATAGATGCGGTCCTTGTCCCAGTCGATGGCCACGTCCTGCAGGAAATTGATCAGTTGCAGCGCGGTGCAGATGCCATCAGACATGGCCTGGCTGCGCGGGTCGTTTTCACCATACAGGGCCAGCATCAGCCGCCCTACCGGATTGGCCGAACGGCGACAATAGTCCACCACTTCGGCAAAGTTCTGGTAACGCTTTTTCACCACATCCTGGCTGAAGGCCGACAGCAGATCGTAAAACGGCTGCATGGGCAGCGCATGGCTGCTGATGGCGGCAGCCAGATTACGCATCAGCGGCATGGCCGGGATGCCACCGTCACGGATGACATCCAGCTCGTCCTGCAGATGCGCCAGCTCGCGCAGCCGTTCTTCCGGCTGCTTGTCACCCTCGTCGGCAACATCGTCGGCATAGCGGGCAAAATGGTAGATGGCATGCACCGCCCGGCGCATGCGGCGGGGCAGCAAAATGGAACCTACCGGGAAGTTTTCATAATGGCCAACCGACATCGGCATTCCCGCACAGTCATTGCTAAGCCGCCGATTATAGCGCAGGCCGCGCAGCAAAATTTTTTTCGCAGATCCCTTTACAGCCAACGGCAGCCTGTCTATACTGCGCCCCACTGTGAACGACACAC